>VGTH01000003.1 GCA_016874755.1 Deltaproteobacteria bacterium
ACGAGGAAAACCCATGACACTGTGTCGATCGAAGTGGAACTCTGGAGGAGCGAAGGCATCAGCGCAGATCGTTCGGTTTGATTCGCCGATGCTTGGCATCTCTTCGACCTTTTCACTGCCATTCGCACAGCACGGCGACCGCCGGTCGCCCCTACAGGGCGGCATCGAAGCGGATATCTGTTGCCTTCGCTCCGGAAGAGTTTCACTTCGATCGCGTTGCAGCGATGAATAATCCGGGCTAGTGCACCGTCGGCTTTGCCGTGCTCGGGTCGCAGTCGCCTACGGCACCGTTGGGTTCGCCCGTCGCGACCGCAGGCCCACTGCGCGGCGGCGGCGCCGCTAAAACTTCGGCAACCTCGAACATGGTTCGCGTGGTCAGCGCCAACTCGGCAAAAGGAATCGGCGCCGGCTTGCCCTCGCGCAGCGCGGCGACAAAGGCCGCGACGCAGCCGTTTTGTCCTTTGTCTTGGCGCCAAAGATTCATCTTTTTGAAGCCGCGCCAACCAAAGCCGCTGAGCCGGCGAAAATTATCGAGCTGCAGGACGCGGCCGCCGCAAAAAACTTCCAGCCGCTCTTTGGCGATGGCGCGGTGGCCGTTGGCGAGGTAGTGCACGGTGCCCACCGAGCCATCGGCAAAGCCCAGGGTAAACGTCACCTTATCATCGCCGGGAAAACTGGTTTGCCCCGTTCCCAACGCCAGTGCCTGCACCGAGCACAAGCAGACAGAGCGCGCCACCGACCAACCACCAAAGCGCTGCCCATTTCAATTGTTTAACGAGCAATAAGCCGGTGTTGGCCAAGTGCAAGACGCCATAGAAGAACACTCCGCCGGCAACGTAGGGCACGCAGGCGGCGGCGCCATGGAAACGTTCGTTGGCCATCCAGCGCACCAGATCGCCGCCGGCGGCCGCCACCGCAAGCCAGATGATCGCCATCGCTGCGATCAAGCGAGTCATCAGCAGACCCAGGGTGTTTTGTGCGCGCCGCGGGTCCTGTTCAAACTCGCGCGCGGCTTCCGGCAGCCATACCGCGGTGACGGCGTTGTTAATCATCATGCCGACGATGCCAACGCTGTAGCCGATCGAATAGATGCCCACCGCCGTGTCACCATGGAAGTGCTGCAGGAACCAACGATCGGAAGAGGACAACAACCAGTAAAGCGGCGCTGTGACAACCCCGGCGAGGCCAATCTTGATCAGCCCAAGCCCTGCGCCGCTTGATAACCCGGAGGGTCGAACGAAACTGCCGAACGTCGGGACGCCGAGGAAAACGACTGAGAGCGCGTAACCCAGCACCAAGGGGATCACCAGCGCCAGCGCATCCTGGCGCCAAAACGCGGCGATGGCCATACTCGCCGCCACGACCGCGAAACCGCTGCCGACAATGCTCAGTGACATGGCAAAATATCGACCGGCCAGACGGGCGCGCGTTTGCGCCATTGTCTGTGCCACGGAAAAACCGATGCCCAGCGCCACCAAGATGGTCAAAGTCAAATCGCGCTCGGCGGCATCGCTGCTCAGAAACCACCAGGCGAGTGCGCCGACGATTGCCGCGGCGAGCGCCGCCAGCAATGACAAGCGCCAGCAATAGGCTTCGACGGCTGCGCCGCTGGGCGGCTGCGCGCTGTGATAGGCACGCGCGTAGGACATGTCGATGCCGGCCAGCGCAAACACGGACATGAGCGAAATCACCGTGCCGGCCAAGCTCGCCGCGCCGTAGGCCTGCGGACTCAAGAGCCGGGTCAGAATCGGCATGGTCACGACACCGAAAACCCGCACCAAGCCATTGCTCAACGTCAGTTGAAAGGCTCCGGAAACAAGTTTGCGCGCCAGTGACAGACTCATCGCGCACCGGCTGGATTCAACTTATGAAAGACTTCGAATTGTGCTTGATAGGCTTCCGCCATTGCTGCACCTAGTGTGAGCCCTCTGGCAATCAAGGCCTGACTAAAAACACGATCGGGGTATCGCTCGGAGCGCGCCACTCCCCGCGATGACAGTGGCGCGCGAAACTAACTTGTTGAAAAACGAAAATGATTGGCGCCGGCGGCGCTAGCCATAGTGCTTTGGTTCCCTCCCGGAACGTTGCGATTTCGTCAATGCCCATGGGCAGCGAAAAAATCCCTTGGCCGCGTCCTGCGGTGTTAGCGCGCTCGACAGTGGCACGAGGTCTGAGTCGAAGCTGTCGGTGAGGTCACCCGGAGCCGAAGGGGAAACGAAAAATGAGAGGAAAAATTTGCCCGCGGCGTGCCCCAGCGGGCACGCCAAAGTGCAACCAAATTGGATGGAAAAGTGGCTGTCAGGATCATAAGTTGCCGTACAAGTTGCGCCACTGGGCTGAGACCCTGAACCAAACGGTTCATGGATCGCTGCCTCTGCCGAAAGGCGAAAACTGCTTGGGGGATGTGGGCAGTGGACGAAGGCCGGAAAAAACTACCCAATCCGTTCGGCCGTCACAAACCAAAAGGCCAACGACAGACTCCAATAAAGGCTCTCTTCATCCCCGTTGCAGTTATGTGCCTTTATTTGCTTGTCGGATCACTTTCATCATACTCAACGGGGCAATGTCAAGCGCGTCAATTCGTCGTCTTTTGACTCGATATGGGCAGTCAAATTGGACCCCAAATGGTGATTTTCGCTTGACTTTGCGCCGCCAGCTTCCACCGCGCCAATTTACATTTTCGCGAACCCGGGTGCCGCCAGAGTAGCCGAGCACCGGCGCCACAAATGAAACCAATGACCGACGGCAAGCATCAAAGATTTACGCGGCCGGTTGGAGGTCGCGGTCAACGTCTGCGTAGCAGCCAATGATCGATGTCCATCGAAGCCGATATCGACTCCGACACGCATCAAGCTGCTAATGGCCAATGGACCTAGAGCATTCGCCCATCTGAACGCCCGCCACCCAGCGGTAAGGAAGTAAAAAAATGTTCTACCGAGTCGGTAACCTGACAGACAAGAGTCCGCCAAGTCTGCCAGAAGCGATTTGCTCGCCTTTGATTTCATGCCACGATTTCTCGTCTCTCGCTGCGCTTGCGCTATTTGCATCTCCTCGATCTAACTCTGGTGAGATCGCGTTCGGCCGAGAAGAAATACGCAGCGGCGGGATGCGATGGAGGGGTTATCTTGGGCGCGGCTCGATCGCGGCAATGCCACCGTCGCGCGGCGCACATCTCAAGGTCGACTGTGAAAGTGCCCAAGCGAGCTTGCCAAGGTGTCGACAAATGATTAGGCTGAAAGAACTCGATGCTTAACGTTACCGGAAAAATGCTTCAGCAAACCGCTGGGCTAGCGGCGTTCTCCTTACCCAAACTAGATGCTCTGGCGGCGCGGCTCACCGTGCGCAACTATGAACGGCACGAGATCATCTTCGAGCAGGATCGCAAGGCCGAATCAGTCTACGTGCTCATCTCCGGCGTGGTGCAGATTGCCTATCTTCACAATGACTGCGAAACCGTTGTCGCTTTGGTGCCGGGCGGCGAGCTGTTTGGCCTCGACGCCATCGCCAATGCGGCCCACCCATTTCGCGCAACGGCATTCGAACACTGTGTCGCGGCGGCCATCAAAGCGAAGACCCTCGTCGAGTGTCTCCTGGGAACGCCCTACGAGTCCTATTTGAACTGGCACCGCAGCACGGTGCTCCCCTGGCGCCATATGCAAGTGCATTGCATTAAAGGCATCAGCTTGGACCTGCGCAAGCGTTTGGCCATGGAGCTGGGACACCTGGCGGACCGCTTCGGCAAACCCCACGAACAGGGCGTGCGCATCGACCTCAGGATCAGCCACGAAGTGCTGGCGGCGATCGTCGGCGCCTCGCGCCAACAAGTCACGGAGTACTTAAACCAGTTCGACCGCGACAAGATCATTGCCCGCGAAGGGCGCCGCATCATCGTCAACCGCGACAAACTCAAACAGGTCTAGCGCCTCCGTTGTACAGCGGTTTTCATTCACTCAGGTGAAAGAAGCGCACAAGGTCAGGCGATCTGCGTTTCGGCCCAATAGATTTGTAACTTCGGAAAACGCTCGTGGACACCGCCGCGGCGCGCGCTCTTGCCACTTCGCCGCCACCCGATCCGTCCAACGATCGGGCGGCAAATCTAAATGCGAATCGCCTGAAATAATCTTATAGGAACGGGCCATCGTATCTGCAAAACTCTGCCTTGAAATCTCGCGTCTAGCGTCTGGCGTCTAGGGTTTGGCGTTTTCGAACAACGCTAGACGCCAAACGCTCCTTACATCGTCAGCTTTCTATAGAGCTGCGGTAGCCTTAGTGGCAGCATCGCCACTTCAGCCAGCACTTCATAGCCAAAGTCGTCCATCATGGCGCGCATGTAGTCGTTGCCCTCTTTGTCGACGGTCAGGCAAAACGGCGTAATTCCCTCGCGGCGCGCTTCTGTAAACGCCATGCGCGTGTCTTGAATGGCATAGCCTTTTTCCGAGCTCTCCTGCGAATAGCCGCGGTCCTGCGGCCGCCCGTCGCTCAGTAAAAACAAAAAGCGCGAGCGCGTCTGTTGGGCGCGCAGCTTGGCCACCGTATGGCGAATCGCCGGCCCCATGCGCGTGGCGTGCAGCGGACCGACACGGCCAGTGCGCTTGGCGACGTCTTGCGAGAACTCTTCGTCGAAATCTTTGATGACATAGTACTCGACGTTGTCGCGGCCGTGGCCAGAAAAACCGTAGACACCGTAACGGTCGCCGAGCGCTTCGAGCGCATCGATCATCAAGACGATGGCCTCTTTCTCGACGTCGATGATGCGCCGGTGCGAGCGCTCGACTCGGCCGCCCTGCTGCATCGGCTCGATGGTGGTGCTGATCGCCTCGCCGGTGGAGCCGCTCATGTCGAGCAGAAACGCGACGGCGACGTCGCGCTCGGTTTTGTGATGACGCCAAAAAATCTTCTCCGACGGCGTCACGCCGATGCGCAGATCGGTCATCGCCTCAATGGCCGCGTCGAGATCGTGATCGTTGCCATCCGGCAGGCGCTTTTCTTTCAAGTACATCTCCGGCGCCACCAACTCGAACTCACGGCGAATCTGCTGCAATAGACCGGCGTTGGCCAAGAGCGTGTCGCGATAAAACTTCAAATCGGCGATGCCCATGGTCTTTTCGTAGACCTTGCACCAGCTCGAGCGATAGGCGGCGCGAAACACATCCCACTCATCGTAGATAAACGTATTCGGCTGGGTCGCCGACAGCGGCCCGGCGTCATCGTCGTTTTGAAACCATGGCCGCTTCTCGATCGACTGCATGCGCGGATCGCGCCGCTCCAGCTCACGCATGAGATTCTGCACCATCTGCGCGGTCTGCGGGTCCTGATCGTCGTCGTTGCTATCTTGGTTGCGGTTCTGCGGCCGGTTTTGATTCTTCAGCAAGTCCGAAAGCTCCTCCGGCGTCAGCGCCTTGCGCTGCTCACGCGCGTTGGACTGCGGCTTGGTTAGCAACTGCGCCAGCTCCGGTTTGAACTCACCGCGGTAATCGACCCCCTGCGGCGCCAGATAATCTTGATTGCGGCCGACGGGCTGGGCTTGGCTGGCGAAATGGCGGATCAAGAGTTGCTCGGCCTTGGCCGGTCCCCTTGCCGACTTGCCCCCTCGATACAGCCCTTCGGGCTTACTCGGGAAAACGGATAAACTCGCTTCCGTGACCCCGAGTAGTTCCGAAGGAACGTATCGAGGGGCCATCTTGCTCGTTAGCTCGATGGCGACGAACTGATCGGCTTCGAGAAACTCGTTATGGACCTGCGCAAGAGAATGATACAGCCGCAGAGTCGCCTCGGCGCTGTCTTCAATCGTCGCCCCTTGCGCAATTGCGCAATTGAGCAACTGCGCAATCTCGCTGGCAGTGCCCACGTGCTTTGTTGGAACCTTGATCGCGCCCACATGGCCAAGGCTAAATCGAATCGCCATCTCGATGAGCGACTCGCGCGCTGGCAGTAGAGTCAGCTCTTGCCGCAGCGCCAGCGTGCGCTGGCGCAAAATTCCATAAATCGGCGCGATACCACGATAGGCGCGCATCACCACGGCTTCGATGCGCGAGCTCTCGACCACTGAGAAAATATCCAATGCGAGCCTTTTGTTCGGAAACAAATCGAAGAAGCGGCTCAATTCCGGCAAACTGCTGTCGTCGTCATGCTCGTGATCGTGAGTGTGATGATGACCGTGATCGTCGACATGTTCATGCTTGACGGCCTTCGCCAGTTTGGGTCGCAGGTCGTCGAAGTGCTTCGAGGGACGCTTGAATTCAAAATCAAAGCTGCCGAACTCAAGATGACCTGCCTGCTGGGTCAACATCACTTTGAGAAATTCGAAATTTTCCGCGCTGCCGTCGAAGCGCTCAACAATGGAAGGCAGAAAGATCGCCGTGCCGTCGCTGGTCGCAATATCAGTGCGCGTCCAGCCGATGTTTTTCTCGACCAGCTGGGCGAGATCCTGCAGCTCGATGTTGCGCTCGGAGAGCGCATGGCAGTACATGCGCAACATCTCGCGCAGCGGCGCGAGCTCGATGGCGTTGGATTCGGCTTCCGGCATCTTACGCGGCTGCTTTCATGCCGAACAAGCGCATGGCGTTGCCGCCGAGGATTTTCTCTTTGTCGGCGTCGGAAATGCCCCGCATCGCTTTGATCGGCGCGATGGTGTGAGGCCAGGTGGAAATCGCGTCACCGTGATCGAAGTCGCTGCCGATGATGATGTTATGATCGGGCCACATCTCGACCAGTTTCGGCAAGTACTCTTCCCAGGCGATCGCCGCGATGTAAAGCTGATCGAAGTAGGCGCTCGGTGCTTTCTTGAGCTTATCGCGCTTGCGAAAGAAATCGTTGAGCGAAGTTGTCCCCGGCGATTCCGATAGCGTGTGATGATTCAATGTCGTCATCAGCCAGGGCACCCAACCGACGCCACCCTCGAAGAACGAAACGCGCAGGTCCGGAAAGCGATCGAGCACGCCGCTCATGATCAGGCGCGCGGCGCTGACCATGTAGGTCAACGGAAAGCCCAAAGCGGTGGCGAGCATCTTAAAGCCGTCGTAGCGCTCGCTGCCGACAAGCCATGGATGGCAGTCCTGCGCCTCGAAAACCCGCGTGCCCGGGTGAACTAGAATCGGCACGTCGAGCTTGCAGACTTCTTCGTAGAACGGCCAGAGAATCTCGGCGTCGAGGTCACAGTTGTCGTGGCCGCCCATGAGCTTGACGCCTTTGAAGCCCAAATCTTTCACGGCGCGGCGCAGCTCGCGAATCGACTCGTCGACGTCGGGCAGATAAACCCAGGCGATGCCGATGAAGCGCTCGCGCCCGGCGATGTCTTCGGCAACGGTGTCGTTGTAGGCGCGCGCCATGGCGACGCCGAGATCGCGCTCGACTTCGTAAATCAGCGGCCGATTGTCGGCGATGACGACCTGATAATCGAAGCCTTCGCGCACCATGACATCGTGATGCATGTCGAGGTTCCAGCGGGTTTCGCTGAAGGAGTGAATTTTCGTGCCGGCGCGAAAATAAGTCGCCGCGTCCCCCGGAAATTTCTCGCCGTAGCGAATCATTTCGCCGGCGCCTTTGTGAAATTCCAAATGGCCGCGGCCGGAATGCTTTACCTTCTCGATAAATCGCACCGGCCAATAGTGGGTATCGCCGTCAATGTACATCGCGCTTCTCTTCGGAGACAATTTTTTCGATTCTATGACTGGAGCCAAAAGAGATCAATCGTTTGACGCGGGCGGCCGTGACCGTTAGATTGGCGAGATTGGAAAATCCTCAGCGAGCCGCGCGTGTCTGACACAAGTAACACTACCGATCCGCACCAGCCGCAAGTCACTATTCGCCCATGGTCGTCGTTGCTGATCCGTGACTATCGTTTGATCTTCACCGGCATCCTATGCGGCAACACTGGCAATCACATGCGCAATGTGGCGACGCTTTACCATGTCTATCAACTTTCCGGTTCGTCGGTGCAGCTGGGCTTCACCGGTTTTTTCCAAGCTGCGCCGTTTATTTTCTTCGGCTTGTTCGGCGGTGTGTTGGCCGACACGCTCAATCGCAAGAAACTCATCGCCATCACGCATAGCTTGAATATTGTCCCTGGCCTCCTGCTCGGGATCTTGACCGTCAGTGGTCATATTCAAGTATGGCATATCAACGTTTTGATGGTGCTGGCCGGCGCCCTGCAAGTGCTCGGCGGCCCAGCACGCCAGGCGATCATTCCGAGCTTGATCCCACAATCGCACCTGCTCAACGCAGTCACGATGACGACGCTAATGATGCAGGGCAGCCAGCTCACAGCCCCGGTGATCGCCGGCTCATTGATCGATTTCTTCGGCGTCGCGACTTCTTATTTCGTCGACGCCGCCTTGCAGATTCCGACGGTGCTGTGTGCCTTGGCGATCCGCGCTTCAGGTATCCCCCAGGGAGAAAAGCGCAAGATTGGCTGGCATAGCCTGGTCGAAGGCGTCGAGTTCCTCTGGCACACGCGGATCATCCTGTCACTCTTTCTGCTCGACTTCTTCGCTGTCCTGTTTGGCTTCTACCGGCCGATCCTGCCGATTTTTGCCGAAGAGATTTACCACGTCGGCGCGCGCGGTCTCGGCATCCTCTACGCCGCCCCGGCCATCGGCGCGCTGATCGGCTCGGGCATTTTGCTCGCCTTCGGCGACATCAAGCGCAAAGGCGCGCTTGCCGTAGTTGTCACCCTGCTATTCGCATTGAGCCTGGGGCTACTGGGAGTGTCTCACTGGTTCTGGATGGGTCTGTTATCGGTGGGGTTGTTGGGTTTCAGCGACGCCATTAGCGTCGCCATGCGCCGCACCGTGGTCCAGCTCCTGTCGCCCGACGACATGCGCGGCCGCGCGACGAGTTTTCTCACCGTATTTGCCCAAACCACCAACGCCACCGGCGCAGTCATCGCCGGCGCTGGCGCGGCACTCTTAGGCGCACAGAACGCGGCCCTAGTCGGCTGTGTCCTCTGCGCCCTCACGGTCTTTGGCACTTGCTGGGCGATTCCCCAATTGTGGAAGTATCGGTCGGATTGAAACCAGTTTCGAGTTGCGGGTTTCGGGTTACGCGTTGCCGAGCTTCAACCCGAAACGCGGGACTCAAAACCGGCAACGGCTTTACTTCCCAACAATTTCTTCGTAGGTGGGCGTTGGCATGCCCGTTTTCCAAGTTGGGTCGCAAAGCTCGAGCATATTGCCGCTCGGGACAATTGAAGTGCCTTAGTCTCTCCCGAGCCGCACGACAGTCTCCACTTGGCCAGTTTGCGGAAACATATCGAACGGTTGGATTTCCTGAACCAAATAGCCAGCCTGAATCAGCCGATCGAGATCGCGTGCCAGCGTTGCCGGGTTGCACGAAACATAGATCACCTTCCGCGCCGCCACATCCAACAGCGCTTCCATCGCAGCCGGCTGCACGCCTTTGCGCGGTGGATTGAGCACCAGGCAATCGATCTTGCCCAACTGGGCTTTTGCCATACGCGCGGTTTCAGCCACGTCGCCGGCGAAGAAACGGCAGTTGCCGATGCCGTTGCGCCGCGCGTTTTGTTTCGCAGCGTCGATCGCAACCGCGCTGTCGTCGACGCCCCATAGGATTTTGGCGCCGCGGGCCAGCATCAATGACATCGGCCCGACGCCACAATAGAGATCGAGCACCGTTTCTTGGCCGGTCAATGACGCTAGTGCTGCGACCATTTGATAAAGCTTTTGCGCCGTCGCCGGATTGGCTTGCGAGAACACCCCCGCGGGGAAAACCAATTTCAGGCCGACAACTTCTTCCAGCAAGGTGTTGCGCCCAGCCAGCGGCCGGTATTGATCGCCCCAAATCACGTTGCCGCGCGATTCGTTGATATTTTGCACTACGCCCGTGACAAAAGAAAATTTACGCTGCAGGGCACGCGCCAATTTCTCACCTTGCGGCAAAGCCGGATGGCGCGTCACCAGGGTCACGCTGACTTCGCGTTGGGCGTGGCTATAGCGCAAATCGAGATAGCGCAGGTCGCCGCTGTCATCGCGCTCGTCGTAGGGCGCGATGGCAAACTCGGCGAGCTTCGCTTTGAGGTATTGAACAACCTGGTTGACCTCGAACGGATGCACCGGACAGGAAGAGATATCGATGACGTGATGGCTCTGCGGCGCGTAGAGTCCGATTGCGATATCACCGCGATGGCGTCGCACGACCAGCTTCACCCGTCCGCGGTAGCCCAAGCGGCGCGGCGACGCCACGACTTCGCGAATTTCCCAACCGGCCAATCGCGGAAATGTGGCAAACGCCTCGCGCACCAATGCCAGTTTACGTTTGAGCTGTTCGGGGTACGGCACATCGATAAGCGGGCAGCCGACACAATGCGGAAAATGTCGGCAAGCAATGGCTGCGCGCGCGCCGATCAATCTTGCGGCTCGATGTTGGTTCTCTCGCACCGGACCAAACTACCGTGGCGCCACACACGAAGCAAAGCGAGGGCGGCTCTTTGCTCTTTGCTCCACTGCTAAGCTACACTTCGCAGCGATGCTGCGCTTTTTGTTTAAACGTTTGTTCCACGGCGCCATCGTGCTGTGGATCGTCGCGACGTTGACGTTTCTGCTGCTGCGCCTGGCGCCCGGCGGCCCTTTTGACCGCGAGCGTAAGCTGCCGCCCGAGGTGCTCGCCAACATTGAAGCCAAATATCACCTCGATAAGCCCCTACTCACGCAATACCTGCGCTATCTCTCAGCGATCGCCCAGGGCGACTTGGGGCCCTCGTACAAATATCTCGACCGCGGCGTCGGCGCGGTGATCGCCGACACCCTGCCCACATCTGCGCTGCTGGGCTTATTGGCGCTGCTGTTCGCTCTCGCGGTAGCGCTACCCAGCGGACTGCTGGCTGCCTATTTTCGCGGCTCGTGGATCGACCGCGCCTGCATGTTCGTCGCATCACTTGGGATCTCTATGCCGCATTTCGTTTTGGGGGCAGTCTTGATCTGGGTCATCGCCCTCCAGCTCAATTGGCTGCAAGCCGGCCGCTGGGATTTGTGGGAGAGCGTGCTCCTGCCGATGATCACGCTCGGCGCCGCGCCCGCCGCCTATCTCGCCGCGCTCCTGCGCTCAACACTGCTGGAAACCTTCGGCGAAGATTTCGTTCGCACCGCGCGCGCCAAAGGACTCAAAGAATCGATTGTTGTTCTGCGCCACGCCCTGCGCCTTTCACTCATACCCGTCCTCACCGTGATGGGACCGCTGACGGCGGCGCTGCTCACCGGTTCGTTTGTGGTGGAATACGTTTTCGCGATCCCCGGCATGGGGAGATTTTTCATCACCGCTGTCACCGATCGCGACTATCCATTGATCATGGGTGTGACGCTGGTCTACACGGTGTTGCTGGTGTGCGCCAATCTGCTGATCGATTTACTCTACGGCGTCGTCGACCCACGCATCCGAGCCAATTGATCATGACCGGCGTGAAACAGCATAGCCTGCTCATGCACTGGAGCCTGGGCTTCGTCGTCGCCATCGCCCTCGCCGCCACGTTGGCACCGTGGCTGTCGCCCTATTCGGCCAGTGGTCTCGAAGCGAAGCGCATCCTGACACCGCCCAGCCACGAACACTGGATGGGCACCGACGGTTTGGGCCGCGACCTTTTGACGCGCGTGCTCTACGGTGCGCGGGTTTCGCTCACCGTTGGCGTCGGCACCGCAATCATCGCACTGGTGCTGGGCACGGTTTACGGATTGATCGCCGGCTTCAAGGGCGGCGGCACGGATAATTTTATGATGCGTATCGTCGATATTTTCTACGGCCTGCCGGACATGCTGATTTTTATTTTGCTGTCGCTCGTCTTCGGCCGCAACATCGCCGGCCTCTTAGTCGCGCTGGGGCTGGTCTCCTGGGTCCGCTTTGCGCGCATCGCCCGCGGTCAAGTGCTGCAGGCCAAGGAATATCTCTTTGTCGAAGGCGCCCGCGCCATCGGCGCGTCGCGTGGCCGGGTCATCTGGCGCCACATTCTGCCCAACATTCTCGGCCCGATCATCGTGACGCTGACCTACAGCATCCCCTCGGCAATTCTCGCCGAATCGACACTCAGCTTCATCGGCATCGGCATCAACGACCCTTACAGCCCTTGGGGCACGAGCTGGGGGACACTGGCGCAGGACGGCTACCGCGCCATGCGCACCTATCCCCATGTAATTTTCTTTCCCGCGACGGCGATCTTTCTCACCATTCTCGCTTTTAACACCTTGGGCAACGCGCTGCGCGATCGCCTCGATCCGCGGCGCACATGACGCTCGGCAGAGACAAAGCAGTAGACATCTCCAACGCTAGGCTGTGAACCAAGTTGACATTCCGATGCTCCGACAGCCGCACAATCGGCAAATTGTCCGATCAGACTAAGATAAATCAACTTTATAATTGCCGGCATGGCGCTTGCTCTACATAGATCGAGAGCGAACCGCGGAAGGAGCAGCCATGAGCAAAAGATTTTCAGCCCTAACGGAGATCCTGCCGATCATTATTTACCTGCTGGCATGTATCGCCTGTTCAACTTATTTGCTGTTCTAGTTTGCGACTACTTCGTGCGCCGATCGTCTGCGCCATCCGCCCCTTGACCGCCCGCGCGCTTTCCCGCTAAGTTCTCCTTCCTTATCAAGTCGAACAAGGAGAATTTTTCATGGCGTACCGCCTCGATCACATTGCGATCAACTGCAAAGACCTGCAGCAGTCGATTCAATTCAACGAAAAATTTATGAACGGCACTCCGACGCCCATCCGCAAAGGCGGCGGCGGCGAATTCTGCTTTATGAACATCACCGGCGCGCCGTCGGTGCAGCTGATCGCATCCAACGACGCGGCCGGCATCAACCATTATGGCTTTGTCACCGACAACATCGACGGCACGGCGGCGGAGCTAAAATCAAAGGGCGCCGAGATCATTCGTGAAATCCGCGATCAAGACGGTAAGCTGACCACGATTTTCGTGAAGGATTGTAACGGTCTCAGCATGGAAGTGCGCATCCCACGCTGAACAAGATGCGAAGATTCACCACAGAGAGCACCGAGGGCACAGAGTTCGGAAAGAGAATAACCACGAAAAGTACGAAACACGCGAAAGGTGATTCAACCGGAGCCTCCATTTTCGTGTGCTTCGTGGTTGCTTCTTAGCTGAGTTACGGTCTCTGTGTGCTCCGCGCCTCCGTGGTGAGTCCCGATCGGATTGACTTTCACCCGACCGCGACTTAATTTGCACCTACAAGGTCAACAAAGTCAGGAATGCTGCAGGAGGAACTATGGCCAAATCGTTTCAAGAATTAATGGCCGATGCGCGCAAAGATGTTCCGGAGATGACGCCGCAACAAGTCAATGAACTTTTAACAAAGAATGGCAAGAACCATGTAATCCTTGATGTTCGCGAAAGCGACGAGTGGCGCCAGGGACATCTTGAAGGCGCCGTGCCGCTGCCCCGTGGCTTTCTCGAAATCAAAGTCGAGAGCACCGTTCCCGACAAGCATACGCCGGTCATCGCCTACTGCGCCGGCGGCGTGCGCTCATTGCTGGCGGCCAAGGCCATGAAAGAAATGGGCTACAAAGACGTCACGTCCATGAGCGGCGGCTACAACGGCTGGAAAAACGGCGGCTTCAAATGGGTGCAAGATTTCCAGTACACGCCCGAACAGCTGATCCGCTACAGCCGTCACTTCCTCTTGCCCGAGGTCGGCGAAGAAGGTCAAGCGAAATTGCTGCAAGCCAAAGTGTTGATGGTCGGCGCCGGCGGCTTGGGCTCACCGTCGGCTTACTATCTCGCCGCCGCCGGTGTCGGCACGTTGGGCATCATCGACAACGACGTCGTCGACATCTCTAACTTGCAGCGGCAGATTCTCCACGCCAACGACCGCGTCGGCATGCCCAAGGTTGAGTCGGCCCAGAAAACTTTGCAGGGGCTCAACCCCGATATCAAAGTGATTCCTTATCAGGCCAAGCTAACCTCGGAAAATATCTTGGATATTCTCAAAGACTACGACATGGTGGTCGACGGCTGCGATAATTTTCCGACGCGCTATTTGGTCAACGACGCCTGCGTGCTCACCGGCAAACCGAATGTCCACGGCAGCATTTTTCAATTCGAAGGTCAGGCAACTGTTTTCTACCCGGGCAAAGGCCCATGCTACCGCTGCTTGTACCCGGAGCCACCGCCGGCGGAGATGGCGCCGAGCTGCGCCGAAGCCGGCGTGCTCGGCGTGCTGCCCGGCTTGATCGGCACGATTGAAGCGTTGGAAGCGATCAAGCTGATCCTCGGTAAAGGCGACAGCATGATCGGCCGCCTGCTCTGCTTCAACACGTTGACCATGGAGATCAACACTTTGAAATTGCGCCGCGACCCCGCCTGCCCAATGTGCGGCGACAACCCGACGATCAAAGAGTTGATCGATTACGAGGAATTTTGCAGCTTACGGCACTAGAAGATTAGAAGACTCACCACAGAGGCGCGGAGCACACGGAGACGGGAACTTAAGAAGCAACCACGAAACACACGAAAATCACGAAATGTCGCATCACCTTTTCGTGCTTTTCGTGGCTATTCTTCTGCCGAACTTCGTTTCCTTTGTGCCTCCGCGGTGGATCATCCAAACCGATTCATAGCCCCACCGCTCGTTTGAGCGACGCCACTTCGACTCTCGACAACGGCCGGATATCCCCCGGCGCGAGTTTGCCTAGCGTCACCGTGCCCATGCGCATGCGGATCAATTTCTCAACGAAGTAACCCAACGCCTCGAACATGCGGCGCACTTCGCGTTTGCGCCCTTCGTGAATTTCGATTTCCACCCAGGCGTTTTTTTTGAGCCTTTCGAGCACGCGCACGCGCGCGGGCGCGGTCATGCCATCTTCGAGGCGAAGGCCTTTGCGCAGTCGGCCCAGCTCTTCTTCGCTGGGACAAGCGCTGAGCTTCACATGATAGAGTTTTTTCACGCCAAAGCGCGGATGCATCAGCCGCTGCGCCAACTCACCGTCATTGGTCAGCAGCAATAGGCCCGCCGTGTTGTAGTCTAACCGGCCCACCGCAAAGACCCGCTGTTTCTCACCGAGCTCACGCAAGAACGGCGTGAGATCGGGACGCTTTTCCGGATCGTTTAGCGTTGTGATAATTCCCGGCGGTTTGTGAAAAGCGTAGTAGAGCGGCGCGGCGGGCGGGCGAATACGCTTGCCGTCGACCTTGATGCTGTCCTGCGCCGGATCAGCCTGGGTGCCGAGCTTGCGGACCACCGCTCCATTGACCATGACGCGCCCTTCGGCAATCCAACGCTCGGCTTCACGGCGTGATGCAAGCCCGGCATGGGCGAGAATCTTTTGTAAGCGCTCCATGATTGGAATGCGTTTCGAGGTTCGGGTTGCGCGTTTCGGGTTTCGCGCAGAGGACCTGTACTATTCTTCCGCTTCGGCCTGTTCCAGCGCGACCTGTTCGCTCTCGCCCGGTAGCTCTGGCAGCCTGATCTCGTCGGCTTCTTTGAGCGTCGGCAGTTGGCCCAGATCTTTTAGATTGAACAGTTGTAGGAAGTCATCGGTGGTGCCAAAGAGAAACGGTCGTCCCGGAACATCCTTGCGCGCCACGGCGCGAATCAGGTTGCGCTCCAACAATGTGTTGACCACCCCGTCGGCATCGACGCCGCGGATCGCTTCGATTTCGGCTTTGGTGATCGGCTGGCGATAGGCGATGATCGCCAGGGTTTCGAGAGTCGCCCGGCTCATGCGCGCTGGGCGGCCGCCGAGATATTTTTTGACAAAATCGGCGTTGACTTTCGCCGTGCGCAGCTGAAAACCGCCCGCCACCTCCACCAGCCGCACGCCGCGCTTGCTGTTTTCGTAGTCGCCTTGCAGCTCCCTCAACGCGCCGCTCACTTCGTCTTTGCCTGCCGCGTTGACGATCTCGACAAAGCGCTGCAGCGGTACTGGCCCGTCGGCGACAAACAGCAAGCTCTCCAAGACTGATTTTAAATCTTCACGTTCCATGCTGCTCTTCCTCAGCTTCGTCTAACGTCACCTGCTCCGCCGCCTGGTCCATGCCCACCGCTGCTTCGATCATAATCGGCCCCGACAGCTCTTCCTGGACAATGCGAATGGCGCGCACCTTCACCAGCTCAAGCATCGCGAGAAAAGTCACGACAACGTCCATGCGCGTCTTGGCGTCGTCGAACAACGACTCAAAGTAGACCTGCGCCTGCGCCCTTAGTCGATCGAGCAGCAACGTCATCTTCTGCCGCACCGTGATCTTGTCGAGAATGACTTCATGGACAACGTCCTTGGGCAAGCGCTCGATCACCCGTTGGATCGCTGCCAGCAACTCGAGCACCGAGATTTCGCGAAAACCGGCCGGCGTCGGCGTTTCCGTCGGCGCGGCGTTGCGCGCGAAGACGTCGCGGGTCAGTACTTCGCGCTGCTCCAATTGCTCGGCGGCGTCCTTGAATCGTTGATACTCGAGTAAGCGTTTTACCAGCTCGTCGCGCGGGTCGGCACCCTCGTCTTCGTCCTCGTCCGGCGCCGTCTCGCCGGCGGGTAGGAGCATGCGCGATTTGATATGAATCAAGGTCGCCGCCATGACCAGAAACTCACCGGCCACGTCGAGATTCAACGTCTGCATCAACTCCAGGGTTGCCAGATACTGCTCGGTGATCGTCGCGATGGGAATGTCGGTGATGTTCACCTCATTTTTCTTGATGAGGTGGAGCAAGAGGTCGAGGGGACCTTCGAAGATTTCGAGTTGGACGTTGGTGCTCACAGTCCCAAGGTCTCACGCACTTCGATCATGGTTTCGTTGGCTACTCTCTGCGCCCGTTGGTTGCCGTCGGCGAGAATCGCCTCGACTTCCTGGGGTTTGTTTTCCAGTTGCGCGCGCTTCTCGCGCACCGGCGCGAGCTCTTCGATGACATGCTTGATCATCACTTTCTTGCAGTCAAAGCAGCCGATGCCGGCGGTGCGGCAGCCTTGGGAGACTTCGGCGATTTCCTCCGGCGTGCAGTAAATCTTGTGCAACTGAAACGCCGGGCATTTCTCCGGCTCGCCGGGATCGGTGCGCCGCACGCGCGCCGGGTCGGTGGTCATCTTGCTGATCTTCTGATCGATGTCCTTCGGCGAGTCGGAGAGGAAAACCGCGTTGCCGTAGCTCTTGCTCATCTTGCGGCCGTCGAGGCCCGGCACTTTCTGCGACTCGGTCAGCAACACATCCGGCTCGGGAAAAATCGGCTTATAAATTTGGTTGAAGCGGCGCACGATCTCGCGCGTCAGTTCCACATGGGGCGCCTGGTCGACACCCACCGGAACTTTGTTGGCTTTGTAAATAGTGATATCCGCCGCCTGCAGCACCGGATAGCCCAAAAAGCCATAGGTCGACAGATCCTTGCCGACGATTTCTTTGATCTGCTCTTTGTAGGTAGGATTTCTTTCCAACCAGGGCACCGGCACGATCATCGAATAGAGCAAATGCAGCTCGGCATGCTCGCGGACGCGCGATTGGCGAAAAATCACCGAGCGCTCCGGATCGAGGCCGACGCTCAGCCAATCCATCACCATCTCGACCGTGCTTTGGTTGATGCCCTGGGGCGACGCGTAGTCCGTCGTCAACGCGTGCCAGTCCGCCACGAAGAAATAACATTGAAACTGTTCTTGCAGCTTGATCCAGTTGGTTAGCGCGCCGTGAAAATGACCGAGATGCAATCGGCCCGTCGGGCGCATGCCGCTAACGATCGTGTTCATATCTTTCCAGTCTACAACAGTCCGAGATAAAGCTTGATCAGAAAATGAGTCGGCGGATCGATCACGTTATCGAGGGTGCGCGTGAACAACAAAGCAAAGAGAATCAAGAAGCCAAACGGCTCGACCCGCGCCAGCAACGCCGAAGCGCGGTCGGGCAATAAACCGACCAGCACGCGGCCGCCGTCGAGCGGCGGCATCGGAAAAGCGTTAAACACCGCCAGCGCAACATTGATCAGCACGCCGTTCTTGGCCATCACGGCGATGGGCATGAAGAAGTTGGCCAGCGCCGACCCTGACGATCCGCCCACCCCAGCCAGCAGAGGCAGCGCCGCTTTGAGAAAAAGAATACAACCCAACGCTAAGATCAAATTCATCATCGGCCCGGCCAACGCCACCCACATCATGTCGCGCTTGGGATTGCGCAAATTGTAAACGTTCACCGGCACCGGCTTGGCGTATCCAAACAAGAACGGCGCATTGGAAAGGATCAGCATCAGCGGAATCAGAATCGTGCCGAAAAGGTCAACGTGGGCGATCGGATTGAGCGTCAGGCGCCCGAGCCGCGCCGCCGTCGGATCGCCAAGCCGATTGGCCACCCAACCATGCGCGATCTCATGCAGCACCACGGCCAACAACACCGGCAGCGCCCAGACTGCAATCTGTCGAATCGTTTCTTCCATGAATTCTCTATTTTGGCAACGTTTTATAGAGATACGGTATGGCCTGGGAAAACTCAAGGCAGCCAGCGAGCAACCAGGTTGCGCTTATGAGGCTCGGAGTTGGGCGGATCACAGACACGCGCGTTGACTTCCCGTGCCGCCTGCCGCAATGATGAAAACTCAACGAATTGCATTCCGTGAGCTCCTCTGAAGACCAGCCAGTCAAACCATGGCTCAAAGATTTTCTGCTCACCTGGGCGAGCCGCTTCGGCGTGTTTCTCGCGCACCATGTCACGCGGCCGCTGATCCCGCTGTACTTGATCACCTTCGGCGCCTCGTCCACGGTGATCGGCGCGGTGATGGCGGTGTTCACGATCACCGCGACGGTGAGCCGCATCCCCATCGGCCTGTTGATCGATAAGATCGGTCGCAAGCCATTTCTGCTCTGGGGCATCGCGCTGTTCTGCGCCGGCAAGCTGGGTTACATCTGGGCGCCGTCGATCGCGCTTATGCTGCCGTTTCGCGTGCTCCACGGCCTCGGTTGGTCCGGCGCCACCACCGCGGTGTCGACAATCTCCGCGGACATCGTGCCGCAGGCGCGCCGCGGCGAGCTGATGGGCTACGCCGGCATGGCGAGCAGCCTCGCCTCCGCGCTCGGTCCGGTGCTGGGCTTCGCCATCTATCATTCGTTCGGTTATCCGGGCGTGTTTCTCGGCGCCGCCTCGCTCCTCGTCTTGAGTTTTGTCTTCGCCGTGCCGGTGGCCGAACCGCAGCGTCCGCAAGCCACCGTCAAAAAATCCGCCCGCTGGATCGACAACCTGATCGTCAAGGAATCCCTCGACCCGGCCATCGGCGTGGCCTTTCTCTCTTTTGGCCATGGCGCCATTCTCACCTTTCTGCCAATTCACGCTCTGAAAATTGGCATGGGCAACCCCGGCATCTGGTTCGCCGCCTATGCCGCGTGCATTCTCGCCAGCCGCCCCATCGCCGGCCCGATCTCGGACAAAATCAGCCGGCGCGCCGTCATCATCCCTGGGCTGATCTTGAATCTGCTTGGCATCGTGCTGTTGGCATTCTCCACCTCTCCGACGCTGCTCGTCGTCGCTGCCATCATCGGCGGCTTCGGCACCGGCGCTGCCCAGCCCGCACTGATGACCTTGTCGGTGGATCAAAGCAGCGCCGCCCAACGCGGCCAGTCACTCGCTCAGTTTCAGTTCTTCTACGATCTCGGCATCGGTATTGGCTCGCTCGCCATGGGCGCGCTGCTGGATTGGGTCGATCAAAGTTTTCTAATTATGTATCTCACCACCGCCGCCGTCGCGCTGCTCGGCCTGTGGATCAATTGGCGAACGAAATAGCGGGAGGTAAGACAATGCTGATCGACGCCCATGTTCACTTGGACAAATACGGCGACCAACTCGACGCCGCTCTTCGCGAAATCGACCAACGGCGCATTTTCACCGTCGCCACGGCGATGGACATCCCATCGTATGTCGAATTGCAGCGCATCGGCGCCATGTCCGATTTAGTTCTACCGACCTTCGGCATCCATCCGCGCCGCGCCGCAGAGTATGCCGACCGATTGCCTGAACTCGCCCGCCATATCGAATCGAGCCCCGCCATCGGTGAGATCGGCCTGGACTTTCACTGGGTGCGCGACACTGCGACCTATCCGGCGCAGAAAAAGGTGTTGGAATATTTCATCGCCGCCGCCGGCGCGCAAAACAAGTTCGTCAACCTGCACACCAAAGCGGGCGAAAAAGAAATCTTAGATCTGCTGGAAAAGTATGAGGTCAAACGCGCCATCATCCACTGGTACTCCGGCCCACTGGACGTGCTGCGCGCGATGATCGCCTACGGCTGCTATTTTACCATCGGTGTCGAAGTGCTGTTTTCCGATTACATCAAGACCATTGCCAAGGCTGTGCCCGATCATCTGCTGCTAACGGAAACCGACAACCCCGGTGCATTACGCTGGCTCAATAAAAACGACGAAGTCGGCATGCCAAGCGCGATTCAAAGCGTCATCGACGAGTTAGCCATACTGCGGCAATCGACGCCCTTGCGAATCGAACAGCTCGTGCAAAGCAATTTTGCCCGGCTTATTAGCAGCGACCCGTGGTTGCGCGGCATCAAGCTGGATTTGTAAGACAGGTGGCGCGCTTTTCGCTCTGGGCCATGGCAAGATCGAGGCAACTCGGAGGCCTCTTATGGTAGGACAATCCACCGATCACTTGGCCACCAAGCTGGTCGAGCTTGGCGTCAACGTGATGCTCGCTTGCGTGCGCATCTTAGTGATCCTCGCCATTGCTTATGTGGCGATGAGATGCTTGCGCTTCGGCCTCACCCAACTAGAGACGCTGCTCATCCGCGCGGCCCAGGCGACCGACAGAGATCCTAACTCAGCCGCCAAGCGCATACGCACGCTCACCAGCGTGCTCTGGACCGTTGCGGTCGGGCTCATCTGGTTTGTCGCCGTGCTGATTTCACTCGGCCAGTTGGGCATCGATCTCGGTCCAATCCTGGCAGGCGCCGGCATCGTTGGTTTGGCCGTCGGTTTTGGCGCCCAGCATTTGGTGCGCGATTTGGTCAGCGGTTTTTTCTTGATTCTGGAAAATCATATTCGGGTCGGCGATACGGTGACTATCAATGGCACGAGCGGTGTCGTCGAAGCGATCTCGTTTCGCACCGTCACCTTGCGCGACCTGGCGGGGGTCCTGCATGTTTTCCCCAACGGCGCCATCAATACGCTGGCGAACCAGTCAAAGGGTTGGTCCGCCTACGTCATCGACGTGACGGTGAGCTACAAGGAAAACAGCGACCGCGTTGTCGACATCATGCGCGCAACGGCGGAAGAACTGCGTGCCGAGCCAAATTTCGCGGCGCTCATGATCGAGCCCATTGAGATCTTCGGCATCGATGCTTTCACCGACGCCGGCGTCGTCATCAAGGCACGCTTCAAGACTCAATCTTCACAACAACACACCGTCGGCCGGGAGTATCGCGCCCGCTTGAAGCGGGCCTTCGAAGCGGCCGGCATCGACTTCGCTCCGGTCCGCGCGGTTGCCCGTTAGCTTTGCCCTTCCCATTTTTCACCAAGCGTGTACATTGGACCGAATCGTTTATGAAGTTTTCTTCGATGGAGAAATCCGCGCGCCTTGACTGATTCGTCCCACTCTTTCACCCGAGCCGAGCTCGGACCGGTCATCGTCGTCAGTCTTATTTCCGCGCTGCGGCTGCTGGGAATTTTTCTCATGCTGCCAATCTTCAGTGCCTATGCGGTGCGCTATCCTGGCGCCAACCCGGCCTTGGCCGGCGTCGCGTTCGGCATTTACGCCTTGATCCAATGTGTTTTCCAAGTCCCGCTCGGCTGGGCGAGCGACCGTTGGGGACGCAAACCCGTGCTGATCGTTGGTTTGGCGTTGTTCAGCTTGGGCAGCGTCGCCTGCGGCTTGGCGACCAGCATCTACGGCTTGATCATCGGCCGCGCCTTGCAAGGCAGCGGTGCCATCGGCGCGGTCGCCATGGCCGCTTTGGCGGATGTCACGCGGCCGCAAGTGTTGGCCCAAGCCTTCACCATCACCGGCATCGCCATCGGCGCGGCCTTTATGCTGGGCCTGTTGACCGGCCCCGTTCTCGCCGCCCATCTTGGCCTTAACGGACTCTTTTACATCCTCGCCGGGGTCGGCATTCTCTCGCTGATTCTGGCGGCGACGTCGTTTCCGCGCGTGCAACGCAACCCCCATCGGGAACAAGCGATGGCGCTGCGGCCGATTCTCGGCGACCCGCGCCTGCGGCCAATTTTCATCGCGGCCTTCGTCCTGTCGTTTACGCTGAATCTTTTTTTCTTCACCTATCCTTTGAGCTGGACGCAGCTCGGCATGGAGAAAGTCGACCTATGGAAGGTTTACTTGGTCATCTTTCTGCCGAGCGTACTGCTGGTCTTCCCCTACATGCGGCGCGCGGAGAAGTCGGGGCACTTCCAAAAGCCGATCCGCGTCGGCTGGCTCACCGCTCTGCTCGGCTACGCGCTCTATCTGTTTGGCGCCCAATACGATTTTTTGCTCTACGCCGGCGGCATGGCGTTCTTCTTCGGCTACAGCGTCTACCAGCCCATGCTGCCGACCTTTCTCACCCGTCGCATCCCGCCCGGCGGGCGCGGCACCGCCACCGGCGTCTACAATCTGTTTGGCTTTGTCGGCTCGTCGCTCGGCGGCATGCTCGGCGGCGCGCTGATTTCAGTCTCGCCTGCGCTGCCAGAACTTTGTGGCGTGGCACTCTTGCTGCTGTGGTTTTTTCTCGGATTGCCATCGACCACCGAAAGCCCTGACACGGAAAGGAAGGTGGCGTCATGAACGTGCCTTTCACAGCGCGTGGCATCGCAATGCGCTTGACCCTCGTAGTCGCATTGACGCTGGCTGCGTGCGGCGGCGGCAGCTACGAAGAGACGGTGGCAGGCACCAAACTTCCCGTGCCCAACGGTATGAAGCGCTCCGGCGACAAACCGGTGGAGATTGCCCTGTTCGGCTTTGGCGCCGGCCAGGCGTCGTTTAGCGGCACCATGGAGCCAGACAAGCTTGTCGAATTTTACAAGAAAGAATTACCGGCCCGCGGTTGGCAGGAAAGCATGAACCTGCGCAGCGGCGCTGCCATGCTCGCCTACAGCAAAGAGGGCAAACGGGTGCTGATCGCGATCAGCAAAGAGCAGGACCAAACCTGGTTGAATCTCACCGTCGGCGGCGTGGGCAAATAAGCCGCCGTCAAGACCACGACGGTGGCTATTTCGCGACAGCACAAGCGACTGTCTAGCGCCGCTACTTTCCCAGCGAGACGGCGAAAATTCCCGCCACTACCAGTGCCGCGCCAAGCAACTTGCGTGGCGTCACAGTCTCGATCTGGCGCGCCATAAAGGGCGTCAGGATGGAGACAAACACCGTGTAGCTATTCACCAGCGGCGCGACGATGGAAACTCGCTCCATGCTAAAGGCGAGATACATGAACAAGAACGAACCTCCCGTGGAAACGCCGGACCAGACAAACCAACGCGCCACCTTGGCAGGCGGCCACGCGAATTTTTCTCCCTGTAGGTAGCGGGTAAAAAGAAAAATTTCGATGGTCGAGGTCACGGCCGCGATCGCCGCCGCGAGAATCGGCTGGCCGCTGCCGCCGCCCAATCCCCAACGAACCGCGATGTCTTTCATCGAAAACAGCAGCGCGCATGCAAAGGGAAACAGCAGCTCGATCTTGGAGTAGGAGGTCTTCTCTCCGCCCCATGACACCGTCACCAAACCGCCCACCGTCAGTAGCACACCCAACAACACCAACGGGGATGGCCGTTCGGCGAGCAAAATAATCGCGAGGACGGTGGAGAACATCGGCGTCGTATTGACGATGGTCGAGGTGACGGAACTTCCCAAAGTACGAATGCCACGGAAACTCAAAACGCGGGTGACACCGGGGACAAACAAGCCAACGGCCACGTAGATAAGATTGTCGCGAACAAACAAACGCGTCTCGCCCTCGAACAAGAAATGGCCGGTCAAGAGGAACAACGCATTGAAAGCGATGGTAATCCAGGCACCCCACGGCGCCGCGCCAACATGATAGCCGCGCTGCGCCAGCAAGCTGGCAATGCCGAAGCAGATAGAAGTTAGCAGGCCAAAGAAGATCGGCAGCATAATGTAACTGAGCTGTTAAGAATCGGCATTGGGGAAACCACGAAACCCACGAAAATCACGAAACCAAAACGTCTACCTCTTTAATTTCGTGTATTTCGTGGGTTTCATGGTGACTCTCCCAGATATGTCATGTACCACAGGTTTTCTTTCCCGGAGGTTTTCGTTTACATTGCGTTATAACTGAAAACCCACCCAACTGCATTGATGCCCGCTAACAATTTCGCGCCGCTGCGCCGCAAGCTACTGCGTTGGTACGACGCCCAACGGCGCGACTTGCCATGGAGACGCACGCGCGATCCCTACGCCATTTGGATCTCCGAGACCATGCTGCAGCAGACCCAGGTGGCGACCGTCATCCCCTATTACGAGCGTTTCATGAAAGCGTTCCCGACTCCGGCGCTGCTGGCACAAGCGCCGCTGAAGAAAGTCCTCACGCTGTGGTCGGGCCTGGGGTACTACCGCCGCGCCGAAAATTTGCAGCGGGCTGCCGAGACCATCGCGCGAGAGCATGGTGGGGAGCTGCCAAATCGTTACGATGCGCTGCGCGCCCTGCCGGGGGTTGGCGACTACACGGCGGGCGCCTTGATGAGCATTGCCTTTGACCAGCGTTATCCAGCCGTCGACGGCAACGTGCGGCGCGTTCTCAGTCGGCTCTTTGCTTTGACCGATGAAAAAACCTTGCGCTCCCAGGCTGCCACGCTCGTGCCGCACCACCACCCCGGCGATTTCAATCAAGCCTTGATGGAATTGGGCGCCACCGTTTGCGCACCCTCGGCGCCCAGCTGCGCGGCCTGTCCGTTTGAGCAATGCTGCGCGTCGCGCCGAAATCCGTCTGCGGTGTCTATTCCCGGTACCAAAAAACACCTGCATCAAACCCGCGTCGCCTGGCCGCTGGCGATTGTCTGGCGCAACGGCAAGATACTCCTGCGCCGCCGCCCAAAAGATCGCTTGCTTGCCGGCATGTGGGAGCTGCCCGGTGGCGAGTTAAAAAAAAGGGAAACCCTGCAGCAGGCTCTGGGCGCCGAGCTTCGTACCATCGATTGCCATAACGCAACGCCGCGCAAAATCGGCACGCTGCGCCACGCGATCACCCATCGCAATATCCACGCGCCGGTTTTTCTCGTGACATTGGCCGATCACAAAGAGATCCGATTGCCGTCATCTAACTGGCGCTGGGTTGCGCCGGCCTCATTGCACCGCTATCCGACCTCGTCCATGACAGCGAAGGCCCTGAAGATTTTCACCGCCCATGAGAAAGCTTCTCTTTAGCAGCATTCTGATTGGTCTCATCGTGGCTGCGGTTTACTATTTTTACTTCAGCCTGCCCGATGTGACTGCCTTGAAGAGAAGCAACCCCAAAAGCTCGGCGATGATGGATTTACGCAGCGCGGAGTATAAGAAAAAAAACCTCAAGATCGCGCGGCAATTCTACTGGGTTTCCTATGGCGCCATCTCCGAGCACATGAAGAAAGCCGTGTTGGTCGCCGAAGACGCGGCGTTTTTCAGCCACAGCGGCGTCGACATGAACGAGCTGAAAGAAGCGCTCAAACGCGACTGGGACACTGGCAGCTTTGCCCGCGGCGGCAGCACCATCACCATGCAGCTGGCGAAGAATCTCTATCTAAGCCCGACGAAAAATCCTTTGCGCAAAGTCAAAGAAATCATTATCGCCAAGCAACTGGAATCGGCTTTGACCAAACGGCGCATTTTCGAAATCTATCTCAACATCGTCGAGTTCGGCCGCAATATTTACGGCGTCGAAGCTGCGGCGCGCCACTACTTCGGCAAGTCTGCGGCTGGCCTCGACCCACTGGAAGCAGCGACTCTGGCGGCGCTGTTGCCGAGCCCGCGCACCCCTAAAGATCGCGACCTGCTGAACCGTCGCAACACGATTCTCGCCCGGCTCGCCGGCGTTGGTTACCTGAGCCGTGACGAAATGGATCGGGGCCGGCGCACCGGCTTGTTTCAGAAGGTGGAAGAAGAGGCGCCCCTCTTGCAACCGGCGGAATAATGGTTATTTTTGCTGCCTAGATGACACTTTGGAAGATTTACCAAGGTCACTCGTCTAATTTAACGAGGCAGTACGGAGCCGCACAACTCGAAAGGAAACTTTATGGAACGCAACCCCAAAGGCCTCGGCAGCTCGTTGGGCGAGATGATCGCAACTGCCGGTGAAGTCGCGTTCGCCTACTCTGACAATGACAAGGATGGCCACCGCCTGGCCCGTTTGGCGCTGATTGAGCTGATTAGAAATCGCGCGCAGGCGATCCAGTTTGACAAAGATTTGGACTTTCCGACCGACACCAAAGCCACCGTCCACTAAAGATTCACGCTGCGGGGAGAATTGCCCCGTAGCGTTGTCACTTTCAGCCACAATAAATTGGAACTTTGTCGCCACTTGACCGGTTTCTCATGCAAGAAACTTTCGGTCGGCGCGCGACATCTAACGGTTTGCACGCTCTGACCCGCAAAGGAGCAGCAATATGCGGCGTAAACTTGGGGCACTTCTACTCGGACTGGTTCTAGCCGGGGTTGTCAGCGACCGCGCGTCTGCGATTCCACTCGGGAAGCCGGCGCCGGAAATCGCCGGCAGCTCATGGATCAACAGCGCGCCGCTGACGACCAAAGACCTCCGCGGCCAAGTTGTCCTCGTCGAATTCTGGACCTATGGCTGAATCAACTGCAAGAACGTGATCCCGCAGTTGCGGGGTTGGTACGATAAATACGAGAAGCAAGGCTTTACGATCATCGGCGTGCACTCGCCGGAATTCGCTTGGGAGAAACCCCTCGACAAAGTAAAGGCGGCGACGGCAACTCTGAAAGTCCGCTATCCCGTGGTACAGGACAACGATTTTACCATCTGGAAGCGCTTTGGCGTTTGGGCGTGGCCATCGGCGATTCTAATTGATAAAAAGGGAATCGTCCGCTACAGCCACGTTGGCGAAGGGGCCTACGAAAAGACCGAAGCGATGATCAAACAACTGTTGGCGGAATGACGCTGGAGCAATCTGTCGAGTCAGGCGCGACGTAATATTAGGTACGGGACGAGGAGAGCCGCGATGTTGATATTGAAGCCGAGCGACATCAAATCATCGGAGATCACCGACAAAGAGGTTTACATAAACCGCCGCCAATTCATGAAATCGACGGGCCTCGCCGCCATCGGCGCCGGCGCGGCGCTGGCCGGCATCGAGCTCGCGGATCCGCTTCCAGCCCATGCCCTGGAAAAACTACCCAACGTCAAAAAAAGCTCTTTTAGCACCAGCGAGAAAGCCAACTCGCTGAAAGACATCACCACTTACAACAATTTCTACGAGCTTGGCCTCGACAAGGAAGAACCGGCAAAGAATGCCAAGTACCTCACCACCAAGCCCTGGAGCGTTGAGATAGAAGGCGAAGTAAAAAAGCCGAAGACCTTGAGTATCGAAGAGATCATGAAGCTGGCACCGCTCGAAGAGCGCATCTACCGCATGCGCTGTGTCGAAGCTTGGTCGATGGTGATCCCTTGGGTTGGCTTTCCCTTGAGCGCTTTGATCAATCAAGCTGAGCCGACTAACAACGCCAAGTATGTGCAGTTTGTCACGCTCGTCGATCCCAAGCGCATGCCCGGCCAACAGCCGAGCCTCTTCGGCAGCGCCATCGACTGGCCCTATGTCGAGGGCTTGCGCATGGATGAGGCGATGCACCCGCTGACGATTCTCTCCGTCGGCCTTTACGGCGAAGTATTGCCAGCGCAAAACGGTGCGCCGCTGCGTTTGGTGGTGCCATGGAAATACGGATTCAAGAGCATCAAGTCGATCGTCAAGGTCCGTTTCATGGAAAAGCAGCCGGCGACTTCGTGGAACAAGATGCAGCCGCAGGAGTACGGCTTTTACTCCAACGTCAACCCTGAAGTCGACCACCCGCGCTGGAGCCAGGGCACGGAGCGGCGCATCGGCGAGATCCTGCGGCGCAAGACGCTCATGTTCAACGGTTACGGCGAGCAGGTGGCGAGCTTGTACAAGGGGCTGGACCTAAAGAAAAACTACTGATCTGACGGATCCGACGGATTGGACCGATCGGACGGATCGACTGCGATGAGCGTTTCCAAGCTAAAGCCGATAGTTTTTCTTGCCTGCCTCATCCCGCTGGGACAGCTCGTCCATCGTTTCTACAGCGACGACTTGGGCGCCAACCCGATCGAAACTTTGACCAAGTTCACCGGCTCCTGGGCGCTGTTTATTTTGCTCGCGAGCTTGGCAGTCACGCCGCTGCGGCGCCTGACCGGTTGGCACGACCTGATCAAACTGCGCCGCATGCTCGGCCTGTTTGCGTTTTTCTATGCGACGCTACACTTCGCCAATTTTCTGGTTTTGGATCACTTCTTCGACTGGAAGCGCATTGGCCAGGACATCGTCAAGCGCCCCTACGTCACTGCCGGTTTTACGGCGCTCATGCTGATGGTCCCTTTGGCAATGACGTCGACGGCAGAGATGATTCGCAGGCTGGGAAAACGCTGGCAGCAACTGCACCGTTTGGTCTACGTCGCGGCGACCTTAGGCGTGCTGCACTTTTATTGGCTGGTAAAATCAGACATTACGCGGCCGGCGCAATACGCCATCGTGTTGGCCGTGTTACTGGGCTATCGAATTGCAGCAAAGCTCATGGCAACCAAGCCCCACGGAGCTGGACATAAAGCAGTAACGGCAAAATCCTAGATCCTTGCTTTGGCAATTCCAAAACTGTTGCCTGTTGCCTCGCGGCTGTTGCCTGCTCCTACGTTTGCCGTTTGATCCCCAACTTTTCCATGCGCGAGCGCAGCGTGCTCGGATTGATGCCAAGCAACTCCGCGGCGCCTTTCTTGCCATGAATCACCCAATTGGTTTCCTTGAGCGCGCGTAAAATATGACTGCGCTCGGCGTTTTCTAGAGTCCCCACCCCGGTCGATTGCGTTGCGTCGCTTTTTTGCACCAGCGAATCATCGATTTTCACTACCGGGCCGGTGGCGACGACGACCGAGCGCTCGACAACGTTCTGCAATTCGCGGATATTGCCGGGCCAACCATAGTTGACCAAGCTCTCCATCGAGCGTTGATCGACGCCGCGCACTTCTTTGCCGATCTTCTTACCGAACTTGCTCAAGAAAAAATTCACCAACAACGGAATATCGCCCTTGCGCTCGCGCAGAGCCGGTACGTCCAGTGGGAAAACGTTGAGCCGGTAATACAGATCCGCGCGGAACAAACCATTCTTGACGATCTCCTCGAAATTCCGGTTGCTCGCGGCAATCACACGCACGTCGACCTTGAGGGTCTTGCTGCTGCCGACGCGCTCAAACTCGCCTTCCTGCAGGACCCGCAGGAGTTTCACCTGAGTATCGAGCGGCAGCTCGGTCACTTCGTCGAGAAAGATCGTGCCGCTGTTGGCGAGCTCAAAGCGGCCAATGCGCTGTTGCAGGGCGCCGGTAAAGGCGCCCTTCTCATGGCCAAACAACTCACTCTCGACCAAGCCGGACGGAATCGAGCCGCAATTCACCTTCACCAACGGCCGGTCTTTGCGCTTGCTGCGGTCGTGCACCGCGCGCGCCAACAATTCCTTACCGGTGCCGGTTTCGCCGCGAATTAAGACCGTGGCGTCGGTGGGCGCGACTTGCTCGACTTTGCGTAGCATCTCGCGCACCGGCGCGCTTTGACCGATGATCTCTTCAAAGTTATGTTCGGTTTTGATCTCCTCCTGCAGGTAAACCGCGTCGGCTTCGTAGCGGGCTTTGAGACGGTCGGTCTCCTCGTGCGCCATCATGTTGTCAATGGCGATGGCAATCTGGCCGGCTAAGCCCATCAACAACTCGCCGTCATTTTGCGTATATTGCAGCGGCGTCAAACTCCCCAGCGTGATCGCGCCGATGCTTTTGCTGCGGATCACCAGCGGCAGCGCGCATATGGAGCGAAAGCCGTGCGCGTAAGCCCGATCCTCCGACGAGGTCAAGCGTTCGGCTTCCAGATTGGGACGGACCACCGGCTTCTGCTGCAAGAACGCTTGTCCCACGGGGCTGTCGTCGAGCTTCAATTCACGGCCAATGGGCGTGTAGTCAGCGCGCTCGTAAGTCCCAGCATGGGTGACGATACGTAAAACGTTGGCCTTGGTGTCGTAAAGAGAAAGAGCCAGACGGTCAAACCAGACCACCCGATCTAGCGCCTCGGCAATCGACTTGAACAGATCATCTCGATGCAAATTCGAGACGATCGCATTGTTGATATCGAGCAATGTGCGAAAGCGAAGTTCGCTCGAACGCAGCGCCTGCTGCACCTTGCGCCGTTCGAGCTCGCCGCCGACGCGGGCAGCGAAGATTGTCAGGACCGATAGCTCGCGCTCACTGAACTCGCGCGGCTTGGTGTGGAGAATCACCAGATGGCCGAGCACTTCCCCGTGAATATTTTTTGCCGGCAACCCCACATAGCTGTGCGCGCCCAGCGCCACAAGGCTTTGATCGGTGGGAAAAAGCTGCTGCAGATCTTTCGGATACACGCAGGTTTCACCGGGAATCACCCGCTCGCACGGATGCCCCTTGATGTTGTACTCCATGTTTTCCGCGAAACCGTCGCCAGACCAAAACGCCAGCATGCGAACATTTAACTTGGTCGCATCGGTGCACTCGGCGAGAAAGCAGTAGCGCACATCCAAGGCTTGGGCCAGGTGCTGCGCCATCGGCCGATAAAAATCGTCGCCGGTGGTCCCCGCCGTACCTTCGGTGATCATGCGCAAGACTTCGTCGGCGCGCTCGCGGTCGAGCTCCGCCGCCGCGCGCGTGGCAAACGCCCGCAGGATGGCTTGCTCGTCGGCGCTAAACCAGCGCGGCTTATCATCCAGCACAACCAAATGGACGTAACTATCTCCGGATTGATTGGGGATCGGCACGCCCGCGTAACTTTGCGCGCCGAGCTCGACCAGGAGCTTGTCCTCAGGGAACAGTTGTTGCAATCCTTCGCCAAACTGACAGGCTTCGCCTTCAAGCACTTTGGCGCAGGGCGTCCCCTTTACTCGATACTCCACGTTTTGTGCGAACTCACCGCCGCACCAAACGGCCAATGTGCGCGATTGGGTTTTGCTTCGATCGGTGCACTGCGCCAGATAGCAGATTTTGGTTTGCAGCGCTTGCGCGAGATTCTTGACCAAAAGGTGAAAGAACTGCTCGCCCGTAATCCCCGTGGCACTCTCACTTAGCGTCAACAACACGCTTTGCAGCCGCTTTTTCTCGGTCACGTCACGGATAATCACGGCGGCTTTGGCCGCCCCCGAACTGTCGTGGTATAGCGAGCTGGAGACTTCGCCGACCAATTTCGAACCGTCCTTGCGCCGATAAGTGAGTTCACCGCGAAATCGACCAGTGCGGTGCCGCTCGTCCAAGAGCAACGCCAGGCGCGTGTCCTCAGGATCCACCAGGCCGTCGCGGCCCAAGGCGCAGATTTCAGATTCCGTATAACCAAACATGCGGCAGGCCTCGGGGTTGGCGGCTTCGATCTTGCCAGCAAGGTCGGAGAGCAGCGCTGCGTCAATACTGTTTTCGAAGAGCGAGCGAAAGCGCTCTTCACCCGCTGTCGTTACTCCAACCGCCGCTCCCAAATTGATGTCAGACATAGCGTTTCCTGGCCACCGTGGTCATACCATTTCGTCGCGACATTTCGCAACGCTTGCGATATTTCGCTGCGAAGGGTCGTAACGGCCAGTCGCAAAAATTAACAATCGCATTACATTTCAATTGTTTACAAGATTGGCACAAAGGCTGCTTTATAGCCTAACCAACAGCGACGGAGCACAAGATGCTGAAGATCACCGAGCAATACGAAAACGAAAAAACCTTGCGGCTCAGATTGGATGGTACCGTTGACTCGACATCATTGACAGAATTGCAAAACGTTTTGTCGCAAGGGAACGACACAAATGGCTTAACGGTTATATTGGATACGGCGGGCGTCACGTTCATGAACGAACAGGCGGCCAACCAGCTCGCCAAATTGCGCAATCAATCGCTGCACATCGTGAACGGTTCGCCATTTATCGAAATGCTTTTGAATTCAGCTCTGTACTAAACCCAGAAGGATTGAGTTGCCAACAGGAGGAGAGGTTATGGTTGGTATGCACAATGAGGCACTGCAAGACAGCCCGACGACAGCGGCGAACCAAGCGCCAAAAAAGGGGTATCGCAAGCCGGCAGGGAAATTTCCCGAGACCAGAGCACTTCGCTCCTATGAAAACGAGGCCGCGCTGATCAAACGGCTGCAAGCGGGCGATGAGCAGGCTTTCGAGACCATCTTCAACAAGTACTCGCCCAAGCTTTACAACGTTGCCCAACGCATTTTAGGCGAGCCGGCCGATGCCGAAGAAGTGATCCAAGAGGTCTTCCTGACCGTCTTCCGAAAGGCCGAAAGTTTTCAGGGCAACTCGCAATTTTCCACCTGGTTGTATCGTCTAACCGTCAACGAAGCCCTGGGCAAAATCCGCAAGAGCAAGAACAAACAAAAAGAGGTCGAGTACGAAGAGTTTCTGCCCAAGTTCGCCGACGACGGGCACCACGCGGTCCGTCCGGTCGTGGACTGGTGCGCCACCGCGGAAGAACAATATGCCGGTCGGGAACTGCGGCAATTGCTGTCAAAGGCCTTGAATCAGCTTAAGCCAATCGACAAAAGCGTGGTCGTCCTGAGCGATGTCGAGGGCATGTCCGACAAAGAAATCGCCGAGATCCTTGACCTGACGGTTTCCGCCGTCAAGACTCGGCTGCACCGAGCGCGCTTGTTCCTGCGCGGCAAGTTGGCGGTTGATCTCGGCTATTCTGCAGCGTAAGGAATGATGCTAATGCCAAAACGAAAACCAGCCGCCGTGCATACTGACGACAAGACCTGCAAAGAGATCAGCAATCTTTTGCTCGACTACGTAAACGAAGATTTGACCGCACCGGTCAAACGGAGCTTCGACCGACACCTGAAGATTTGCCCTGACTGCATCGGCTTTCTCAACACCTATCGAAAGACAATAAGCACCACCCAATCGGTCCCCGTCGAAGTCATGCCCGAGAGGACCCGAAAGAACTTGCTCGGGTTCCTGCGCCAGCGCGTCCGAAAACTGAGGCGTGGATAGGGTTCATTGCCGCTAGTCTAGTTGCCTCAAGCTAGCTCAGATTCCATCCCCTTCCCACTCAGCTCCTCTACATCTTTCTCACGTTTCTTACGTCTAAGTAGCAAAGCCACAGCAGTCAATCCGACTGCGCGGGTACACTTAGAAAATGTCAGATAAACAGGAGGTCTTAGCAATGAACGCGTGGGAATCCGTTTTCACGCAGAGTCCCGTGAATAGCAGACGCTACTATGCGTTGGACGACCTGCCGTGCCACAACTGGAAATGGCCCAAGGGCACCTGGTTCCAGGCGCGCCTGGACTATGTGCGCGAGCATGCACCGGTCTGGAGCGTCAAGAGCAGCCGCAAAGCGAGGGGGCACCGTGAAATGCGAGCGATGTAGGTCCAATCGCGGCGACCTGGCCGAATTCCGCATCGTCGGCGAGATCCTCGACATCAACGTCTGTCGCGAATGCGTTGGCGATGCCCAAGCATTAGGCCTGCGCGTGCGGCGGATCGAGGGACTGGGGATCGTTCCGACAGCCGCGTCTTAAGCTCGACTGAACCGACGCCGATCTAAAAAATATTGAGCATGCAACCTTTTGCCGACCCGTGCCATCTAAAAGTCGTAACAGGGGGACAAGAACCATGAACCACGCAGGCCGCAGCCAAGCCAAGAGCAAGCCGATTCGAACCAACCTGTTGGAGCTGCTTCAGGCCCTCACCAGCCAGACCAGCGACGACAATCTGGTGCTGGCGGCAATGAAAGAGCTGTTTCGCTCGAACCGAATCCGCCTCGCCAATACTTTGGCACCGGTACGTTTGGTCGAAGCAACCGTTCCCGTCACACGCCACCCTCGGCGCCGTCTACACTAGGAATTGTCTCCAGCAATCACCGGAGGGTCTGGATGTGAACCGCACCACTAACCTCGTCAGAACCAAAACCACGAGCCGCGCCAATCACCGCGGCTCGGTCATCCGAAATTCTCATCGTAATTCCACCAAACTCAGTATCGACGAAGGTTTAAGCTGCGCTGATGAGACTCGGCTGATCGCAGACTATCTCAATGGCAGCTTGGCTCCAGCCGTGCAACGATTCTTCGAAGAGCACCTGAGCGGGTGCAAGGACTGCACCGCCTTTCTCAAGACCTACAAAAAGACCCTGGCGTTGACGAGCTCTTTCCTGAAACGTGAAGCGCCCAAACCAAGACTCAGCTTCGCTTCCCTGCGCGCCACGGCACTGGGCCGATAAAGACTGCGCATCCTTCCAACTTCTCGCGACATCAAATAGAGTGGCAGCCACACTCCTCGACGCTTCCGCTCTGACTATTCTTCCCAAACCAAGGAGCCGTTGATGAAAGCCATCGCCGTTACGCCCGCAAAAAAATCGGTCAGTCTGATCAATCAGCACGAACCGCGTATCGAGTCTCCCACTGATGTCAAACTGCGCATGATCGAAGCCGGCGTCTGCGGCACCGACCGGGAAATCTGCGCTTCTGAATACGGCACGCCGCCGAGCGGCTTCGACGACCTGGTTATCGGCCACGAGTCGCTTGGCGAGGTCGTCGAAGTGGGCGCAAAAGTAACCCGAGTCAAAGTCGGTGATATCGTCGTGCCGATGGTGCGCCGCCCCTGCCCGCACGACCACTGCGCCGCGTGCCGCGCCGAACGCCAAGACTTCTGCTTCACCGGTGATTTTACTGAGCGCGGCATCAAAGAACACCACGGTTTCATGGCGCAGTTCATCGTCGACGACGAGAAATATATGAATCCGGTGCCGCAAAACCTGCGCGACGTCGCCGTCCTCGTCGAACCGCTAACGATTGCAGAGAAGGGCATGGCCTAGGTGTGGGACATCCAAGAACGCTTGCCCTGGGGCAAAGCCAAAGCTGGCTCGCACCGAGCCGTGGTGCTGGGCGCCGGCCCAGTTGGATTGCTGGGCGCAATGGCGTTGGTCAAAGCCGGCTTCGACACCGCCGTATATGCCCGCGAACCGGCCCCCAACTCAAAAAGCTGCGTGGTTGAAATGATCGGCGCCAAGTACTTCTCCGCGCAAACCCATTCACTGGAGGCGCTCGCCGGAGCCGTCGGCAATATCGATCTCGTCTACGAAGCCACCGGAGCATCCAAGCTGGCCTTCGACATGGTGCAGTATCTGGGCATGAACGGCATTTTTATCTTCACCGGCGTCCCCGGACGCAAAGGGCCGGTGCAGATCGACACCGATTTGATGATGCGCAATTTGGTGCTCAAAAATCAGGTCATCTTCGGCACAGTCAACGCTGGCCGCGGCACTTTCGAAGACGCGATCCGCGACCTGACAGCTTTCAACACCCGTTGGCCCGACGCCGTGAAGTCGGTGATCAGCGGCCGCTTCCAAATGGAAGATCACCACGACCTTCTGGTCGGCAAGGCAACCGGTATCAAGAACGTGATCAAGCTCAATTGATCGTGCTCGTGTTTCGTATTTGTAGTCGTCACTCCGAACCGAGCACGAGCCACGAGCGACGATTCCTGCATCGTTCTAGCCGCATCCGTCATCCAATAGCGCGTGACCGACGCGCTCAGAAATCATTGGCCGGAATACTTGATCGAAGGCGCCTGCCTCGGCCTGTTCATGATTTCGGCCTTCAGTTTCGGCGCGTTGCTCGAGCACCCGGACTCGCCCATTCATCAAGCATTGCCTAATCCGCTATTGCGCCGGTTTCTCATGGGCCTGGCGATGGGCGGTACCGCTATAAGCATTATCTATTCGCCCTGGGGCAAGCGCTCCGGGGCGCACACCAATCCTTCGACAACACTGACCTTTTTTCGGCTCGGCAAAGTAAAGAAATGGGACGCGGTCTTCTACATCGTCGCGCAGTTTGTCGGCGGCGCGGTCGGCGCCTCGCTGGCCGCGCTCATGCTCATGCAGTGGGCAAGTCATCCATCAGTGCACTACGTCGTCACCGCGCCGGGGCACACCGGAGTTGCCGTGGCGTTCCTTGCTGAAGTCGCCATCACGTTCATTCTCATGACGGTGATTCTCCATGTGTCGAATAATCCGCAGCTGCACAAGCTCACCGGCCTATGCGCCGGCGCATTGGTCGCGACTTACATCACCTTTGAAGCGCCGCTCTCGGGTATGAGCATGAATCCGGCGCGGAGCTTTGCCTCGGCGGTGCCCGCACACCATTGGCTGCATTTGTGGATTTATTTCACGGCACCCGTGCTCGGCATGCTGGCCGCTGCTGAAGTCTATCTCCGCCGCAATCGTGCCGTCGCGTGCGCCAAGCTGCACCATGAAAATTCTCAGCGTTGCATCTTTTGCGGCAAACCAGCCATCAAATTGCCATCGTAGTTACAAACAAAGGAGATCTTATGAAGACGATTAAAGTGCTAGCTCCAGTGTTGCTGTCTGCGGCGATGTTAGCCGGCGGCTGTGCCAGCCTGCAGGTCAGCCAAGACGCCGCGGCCGGTCGCAACGCCCTACAAACCGGCAAGCCCGAAGACGCGGTGGGCTATCTGCGCCGCGCTGTCGAAGCCAACCCGAACTACGTCCTACCTAATCGTGTGCAAGAGAGCGCTTTAGCTTTTCTTGGGCGCGCCTACTACGAGGTCGGCAACTTGCCAGAAGCGCGTACGACCTTAGAGCGGGCCGTCGCCCGCGACAAAGAAGATCATTTGGCGCGGCTGTATCTCGGGTTGACGCTGATCAAAGGCGGCGAGCACGAGCGCGGCAGGCGTGATGCGGAAGCTGGACTAAAGGGCATCAACGATTGGCTTGAATATGTGTCGCATCAGGGTTACTCCGGCCAATTCTGGGACCCTGGCCGAGCCATCCGCTCGCAGATCCAGCAGGCCCTGGCGGCAATGTTGGCCCCTGCGGACCTCGTCGTTGCCGGCCAGCGCGTCGGCACGCAATTCGACGAAGAAATCGAAAAGGCCTTGCGCGACGAACAGCGCCATAGCTCCGGCGGCAACAGCTAAAACTTCCCAAGGAGTCTCAACTCTTTAGGCTCGTGAAATGGCAGAAACCATTTCACGAGCCTTTTTGCGTTTGCCAACCGCTATCCCGCCTCCGGCCAGCGCATCTTTTTACCCCGGCGCAGCATCCAATGTGACAATTGGGCAATCCGCAATTCACCCAAAGGACGTAAACTAACGATGAAAGCGCAGGGCGGCGAGATGATCCAAATCACAGCACAAAGCGAACTCGAGAACCGCAAACATGAATGGGCCGTAATCCTCGCGGGCGGCGACGGCACCCGGCTAAAATCTTTGACCCGGCAGATCGCCGGCGATGAACGCCCTAAGCAGTTCTGCTCGGTCATGGGCCGCGGCACGCTCCTTGAAGAAACCCAGCGCCGTGCCGCGCTCGAAATCGAACGCGAGCAAACCCTGTACGTCGTCAATCAGCAGCACGAAGCCTACTATTCTCAAATATTCTCGGGCGAATCGATGGATAATCTGGTCGTGCAACCGCGCAACCGCGGCACGGCGCCGGCGATTCTGTATAGCTTGCTGCGCATCGCGGCCAAGGACCCCAAGGCGGTCGTGGCGTTTTTCCCTTCGGATCATTACATCTCCGACAATCAGAAATTCATGGCGCATATTCGCACCGGGTTGAACACGGTCCGACGCCGGGAGGACTTGGTTGTGTTGTTGGGATTGGAACCGGAATCGCCGGAAGTCGAATATGGCTGGATCGAACCCGCGCATGTGATTCCCGGCAATCGCTAAGTTTTTGGCGTGCGCCGCTTTTGGGAAAAGCCCAATCAAATGCTAGCGCAAGTTCTGCAATTGCGCGGTTGCCTGTGGAACAGCTTCGTTATGGTGGCGTCCGTCAAAGCGTTGCTCGAAATTATCGAGCAAACGATACCCGAGCTCCATCGCTCGTTCGCTTGCCTAACGCCGCTGTTTGGCAGCCGCGGCGAGGCCAAAGCGATCCATCGGCTCTACGAACGTCTTGAAGCGGTCAATTTCTCGCACCAGGTTTTAGCCGAATGTCCGAAGCGGCTCGCGGTGCTCAAAGTGACCGGCGTCCGTTGGAACGATCTCGGCGAACCCAAGCGGGTCATGGCTTCGCTCAACATGGCAGGCCTGCGCCCCCATTGGGCGGAGTCTGGTATGCCACAATTCGCATAGCTCCAGACACTCATCTTCTTGCCGATGGTACCCGCCTGAGGCGCGGGGAATATTGGATTCAACCTAGCGGGACTTGGTTGGCCCCGACATTGCTGCACTGTGCCGCAAGAAGGACTCATTTCAACGGATCGGTGCCCAAGCGGCCACAATCATTGGCTTGCTGCTCAGTCGACGCTCTGGCGCTGTTAAAATATTGACGGATTGTCAAACTCTTGGGTGTGATCATGCCTGACAAAAGCGAATGGTGTGTGATCCTTGCCGGCGGCGACGGTACCCGCCTAAGATCGCTAACGCGCAAGATTTCAGGCGACGAACGACCCAAACAATTCTGCTCGGTTCTTGGCCCGGAAACCTTGTTGGAGCAAACCCAGCGCCGCACGCGCCTCGTGGTCGCTGATGAAAGAACCCTGTTTGTCGTCAATCAAACTCACACAGCCTTCTACGCGCCTATCTTGGCGCAACACGCCGTTGACAATCTTGTTGTGCAGCCTCGCAACCGCGGCACGGCGCCGGCAATCCTCTATAGCCTGCTGCGTATCGCGACCGTCGACCCCAAAGCCGCGGTGGCATTCGTTCCATCCGATCATTACGTTTCCGATGACACTAGGTTCATGGCGCACATCCGTGAGGCGTTCACCATCATACACTCCGACGCGGATAAGCTAATCCTATTGGGCGTCGAGCCGGAGCACCCTGAAACCGAGTACGGCTGGATCGAACCGGCGGCAAATATCCCGGGCCATCCCCAAGTCTCAGGCGTGCGCCGCTTTTGGGAAAAGCCCAATCAAACGCTAGCGCAAGTTCTGCAATTGCGCGGTTGCCTGTGGAACAGCTTCGTTATGGTGGCGTCCGTCAAAGTGTTGCTCGAAATTATCGCGCAAACGATACCCGATCTCTATCGCTCGTTTGATTGCCTAACGCCACTGTTTGGCAGCCGCGGCGAGGCCAAAGCGATCCATCGGCTCTACGAGCTCCTCGAAGAGGTCAATTTCTCACACCAGGTTTTAGCGGCATGTCCGAAGCGGCTCGCGGTGCTCAAAGTGACCGGCGTCCGTTGGAACGATCTCGGCGAACCCAAGCGGGTCATGGCTTCGCTCGATATGGCAGGCCTGCACCCCCATTGGGCGGAAACCCCAGTGCCGCAGTTTGTCTAAGCTCTAAGATAGCTTGTCGGCCCACTTGCCCAGTATGCGCTGGCGCAATTCTTGGCTCGAGCGCGACACCTGCGGAAAAGTGTCTTTCCATTCGTATGGGCGCGTCGCGTCGATGATCGCACGCGAGTTAAAACCCTTATGATCTTTGTGGATGATCGGATCGAGTGGCCCGCTCCAGCAGCGGCGCAGGATTTCGATATCCTGCACCGGGTCGGAGCGCGTGCACACCGCCCAGAGCACTGCGTTCAAGTCGGTCGGGGCGATGTCATCGTCGACGACGACGGTGTAGCGGCCTAGATACGCTGCAGCGTGACATTCTGTCGCGATGAGTCCAGCTTGGCGGGCGTGGCCCGGATAGCGCTGTTTGATGGAAATCACCAAAAACAAATAGGCCGCGCCGGCCGCTTCGTGATACCAGACGCCGCGCACGTCCGGCACACCGGCGGCTTCGAGATCGTCCCACACCAACGCGGCTTTCAGCGGCGCGCGCCATTTGCGCGTATAGCCGAGCAGGATCGGATCGTTGCGATGCATTACTTGCTTGATCTTGACGATCGGCTCGGGCCGCGAGGAACTGCCGTAGTAGCCGGTCCACTCGCCGAACGGCCCTTCGATTTTCTCCGGGCCGGGCACGCACTCGCCTTCTAAAACGATTTCCGCCGCCGCAGGGATCGGCAGGCCGGTGAACTCGCCTTTGAGCACGTCGACTGGCTCGCCTTGAATGCCGCCGATGAAATCGTACTCGCAAACGCCGTAGGGAACTTCCAACGCACCCGCGAGAAAAATCAGCGGGTCATGGCCAACCGAGATGGCGACTTTGAACGGCTCACCGCGGGCAAAGGCTTTGTCGCGATGAATCCGCCCGTGGCGTCCGGGAGCAATATAAAAACCGACGGTGTTTTCGTCGTGGATCATCACCCGCGCCGTGCCGAGATTGGTCCAACCCTCTTCAGGATCGTGGGTAATATTGACGCTGCCGGTGCCAATGTAGCGGCCACCGTCCAGCTCAAACCAGCGCGGCGTCGGGAATCTCAGAATGTTAACATCGTTGCCGCGCTGAACGTTCTCCAGCACCGCACCATCCTTCACGAAACGCGGCGGAATATGCTTCAGCACGCGTGAGCGCCTGCGCCACTCGGAGACGAATTCCATGGCGGTTAGATTCTGCGGCATGCCCAAGCTCAACCCGAGGCGTTTTGTCGAGCCCAGTGAATTCACCAAGACGCGATAGCCTTTGGGATAGCCCTTCACGGCATCGAACAGCACCGCCGGCGAGCTACCCCGCTCATTCACAATGTCCGCCACGCCGCCGATTTCCAAATCCCAATCGGCGCCATCGATGTTTCTGATTTCGCCGAGCTTGTCGGCTTCGTTGAGCCAGCTTCTTAAGCCGTCGGGTTGTTTCATCTCTTAGCTCCTGAACTGGTTCAAACCGTTCAACCGCTGCGCTCCGTTCAATCACTTCGTTCCGTTCAAACCGTCTTCGGAAGTTCAAACCGCCTCAACTTCCGCCTTCTTCTCCCGCGCCGCGGAAGAAGAGAAGCCCAAGAATTTACCGTCCTTTGATCCCAAGTTCCCGTTGCACCTCGCGCAATAGCGTCAGATCAGACACCTCGCTCAGCGCCATCTCGCGGCTGATATTCGCCTCGGCGCGCGCCTGCTCCAGCACCAGACGCAAACCGCTCTCCGGGATCATGCCATCGGCATTGAACACTTTCACCGCCGAGTCGTACGCCGAGGCGGCGGAGCTGCGATCCGTGCGTCCCCAGGCGGCGAGGATTTGAATCGATTCGTCGCGGTTTTCGCGGATGAATCGATTGGCGCGCACGAAGGCTTTGAGAGTGCGTTTTACTTCGTCGGGTTTCTCAGCGATTTTTTTGGCATTCACCCCGAGCCCAACGAAGGGAAACGTAAAGATCTCGTAGGCACGAGCGAGAATATTGAACCCAGCTTTTCTGCCCTCGGCATCGGCCGGCGGTGCGATCACCGCGACATCGACGATGCCCTCTTTCAAAGCCGCAAAGCGAGCGCGGTCAGGTCCTAGCGCAACGATCTTCATTTGCTTGTCGGGATCGACGCCGTAGTGCTTGATCATCATGCGCCCGGCGATATCGTCCGACGCGCCGTAGGAGCCGATCGCCATGGTCTTGCCGCGCAGCTCTTTGACCGCCTTGTACTCGGGGCGGGCGATGAGCGCATGGGTCGAACCGTCGATGAAGCTCGCCACCACGCGCAGGGGCATACCGCGCACCGCCGCACGCACCACCGAGCCGAAGACCGTCGTGTAGTCTATGTCACCGCTCGCCAGCGCGGTGATCGACACCGGCGGCCGCATGGCGATGATTTCCGGTTCCAAGCCTTCGTCTTTGAAGTAGCCTTTCTTAGCGGCCACGCCGGCGGTCATAAAGGAAACGTTGAAGTTCGCCACGGCGATACGAATCTTGTCGGCGGCTAACGCCTGCGGCCAATTGGCACACACCAATGCCAAGGTTACAAATAGAACCGGAAAGATTTTTCTCATTCAGATTTCAGCCCTTCGGATGGGATTGCGCCTGCGCAGCTTCAAGTATCGATTGAGCGATGGCGCCGTAGGCGCCGCAGCGGCAGATGTTGCCGCTGAGCCATTCGGCGATCTGCTCACGGGTGGGGTTCGGGTTTTCGAGGAGAAGGCCCTTTGCCGCCATGATCTGGCCAGGCGTGCAATAGCCGCACTGGGCGCCGATGTTGCGAATGAATGCTTCTTGCAGCGGATCGAGCTTGTCGCCTCGGGCGACGCCTTCGATGGTTAGGACAAACTTCCCGTTGGCTTCGAAGGCCAAATAGTTACAGGAGCTCACGGTGTGGTTGTCGACAAGGACGGTGCAGGCGCCGCAGACTGCCGACTCGCAGGAGCGCTTGGTGCCGGTGAAATGGATGCGATTACGGAGAAACTCGAGCAACGTTTCTTCGATGGGAACCTCGCCGGACCAGGTGGTGCCGTTGACGGAGACTGAAAGATTAAATCTTGATTGAGAATTCATTTTATTGCTTCGGGCCCCGACAATCTCTTCTCCCGCGCGGGCCCCTATCCTAACCTTCCCCCGAGGCGGGGGAAGGAACATACTCAGAACTCAGCTCAATGCTTTTTCCACCGCCTCCCCTAATACATCCCCTAGCATCACCGTCGTCATGTAGAGCTTATAATCCGCGCTGCCCAACAAGTCATCTACCGGGCGGATCAGTTCACGTAGTTTGCTTTTTTCCTCCGAGATTATGCTCTTCGCACCATCGATCGTCGCACCTTTTATCTTCGCTTCCAGATCCGTCAATCGCAGCGATTTGGGCCCGACGCAGCCGACAGCAAGGCGCGCCTCTTCAACGGCGCCGCTGTTCATTCGCACCGCCGCCGCCACACCCAGCGTCGGCCGTTGATAGCGGTGCAGGCGCTGATAGCCGCTCTTCATCCCGCTGGGCAAGAATGGAACCTCGACCTCTACTAGAAGTTCGCTTGGCTGCAAAGCGGTCGCATACATGTCGACGAAAAAATCGGCGAGCGGCAGTTTGCGCTCACCTTGGCTACTTCCAAGCACAACCGCAGCGTCATGCACTAACAAAACCGTTCCCGGATCGGAATGGGGATCGTTGAACGCGAGGTTGCCGCCAAGCGTGCCCTGGTTGCGCACACGCACGTTGGCGAGATGCGATTCCGCGTAGGCGAGCGCCGGTGCATGCTGGCGAATCAAGGGATGGCTCGCCAATTCCTGATGGCTGACGCAGGCGCCAACCCGGATCGCGTTGGTGTCCATAGTGATTCGGTGCAGGCGATCGATCTTTTTGACGTCGACTAGGGTTTCTGTTTCAAGCAAGCCGTTGCGTAAAAGGAGCAGCAGCTCCGCACCGCCCGCGTAGATCTTGGCGCCCTCGCCGAGATCGGCGAGCGCGGCGGACGCTTCGGCGATGGTCGTTGGTTGGATTAGCTGTAGTCGCTGTAACATGTCGTTGTCTCGAAGTTCCGAATCTTACCCCCTCTCCCTCTGGGAGAGGATCGAGGTGAGGGCGCGTTGTGACACGATTCTGCGACGCTTCGAACGGCCCTCACCCTAGCCCTCTCCCACAGGGCGAGGGAATCTGAGTTCGGGAAGTCGCTAAATTTTTCCCATCGCTTTTAGAATTTTCTCCGGCGTAATCGGCAGCGATCTTACCCGCACACCCAGCGTATCATAAACCGCGTTGCCAATCGCTGGCCCCACCGTCACGATCGACGTCTGTGCCATGCCTTTCGATCCGAACGGCCCCGGACCGTCGCCCTTTTCCAACATTGATGAGTAAAAAGTCTCCGGCAAGTCCTTCAGCACCGGCAAGCGATATTGAAACGGGTCGCCATTTTGAAACTGCCCGTCCTGATAAATCGTCTCTTCGAACAGCGCGTGGCCGAAGCCCATCACGGCGCCGCCGTCTACCTGCGATTTCGCCGACGGATAGTGGATCGCTTTGCCGGCGTCGGCGATCACGGCGTAGCCCAGCACCCGCAGTTCGCCGGTGTCGCGATTCACTTCGATCTCCACCGCGGCGCCGCTCGGTGCCCAGTGGTCCATGCCGGTAAATGCCGAGTCTTTCACCATCGGTGGCACACTGTGATAGCCCACCGCTTTGAGCACCACGCTGTTGCCGACGACGCGGATGATTTCGTTGATCGAAAAACTGGTCTCGCCCCAGCAAAGCCGGCCGTCGATGATCTGCCATTCTTCCGGCTTGCCGCCTTTCACTTGCGACGCGAGCGAGAGCAGATCGGCCTTTAAAGTTTTACTTGCATTATGGACCGCGTTGCCCATCTGCATCGTCGTGCGCTGGGCGCTGACGCCAGCAAACGGCAAGCTCACTGCGGTGTCGGGGGTTTTCACCCGCACTTGTGACTGGGAAATGCCGAGGGTCTGCGCCGCCACCACGCTAAAAAGATTATGCGTGCCCTGGCCAATCTCCGGCGCGTTGTGCTGCACGGTGACGACACCGCGCGCGTCCATCGTCACGAGCGCATAGGCGCGCCCGCCGCCCTGTGAGCCGTGGCGCAGGCTCAGCGCCATGCCGCGGCCGCGCACCCAGCGCGAACCAGTGGCCCAATTCTTTGCCGGTTCGACACTCGATTTACCGTCCCAGCCGATGCCGTCGATGGCCTCTTGCATGAGGTCAAGATAATCGGTGTCCATCTTCGGTGTGCCGGCACAGACGAAGTCGCCGCGCAGCAGCACGTTTTTCTTGCGGAACTCATAGGGGTCGATGCCCAACTGGCGCGCCACGCTGTCCATGGCGCACTCGATGGCCCAAGTGGTTTGAATTTTTCCGGTGGCGCGCGTGTGGCCCGCCGGTACTTTGTTGGTGTAGACGCCCTTGCCGCGAATGCGCAGGTGCGGCAGGCGATAACAGCCCCAGGCCGAAATCACGGAATTATGCACCGCGGTCAGTCCGCCCGTGGTGTAGGCACCGGTATCGACAACCAGTTCGACGTCCAGCGCGGTCAGCGTCCCGTCGGCCTTCACGCCAATCTTGAGCTTGACGAATTCCGCATGGCGCGAGTTCTGGCGAAAGCTTTCTTCGGCCGATGGAATCAAGCGCACCGGCCGGCCGATCTTGCGCGATAGAAACAGCGCCGCGAAATGGGCCGGCGTCGGAATCTTCGAGCCAAAGCCGCCGCCGACAAAGGGCACGCGGACGCGAACTTTGTCCGATTCGATGCCGAGAAAATGGGCGAACTCCTGCGCGTCGCGCGTCGGCGAGCTGGTGGGAATCCAGACGTTAGCTTCGCCGTTCAAGTATTGGCAGAGAAAGCCGCCCACCGGCTCCATCGGATGGTGGAACATCGACGGCGATGAGTAACTTTCTTCGAAAATGCGATCCGCTTGGCGCATCCCTTCGTCGACATCGCCCCAGATCAAACTGTCCTCGGCAAGCAGATTGGTGCCGCGCTCTTCGTGCAGGATTGCCGCTCCCGGATCGAGCGCTTCAATCGCATTGAACACCGGCGGCAGCGGCTCATAGTCAACCTGAACTTTCTCCAAAGCTTTTTTCGCCGTGCGCATGTCTTCGGCAACAACGACGGCAACCAGGTCGCCGTCGTAGCGGACTTTGCTCGTCGCGACAAAGTCCTGATCGTCGATGCCCTTCAAGTGTTCGTGCGGCGCGAGCTTCAAGCGTGGGCTCACGCCGTCGAGGTGTTCCCGATCGACGACCGCCAGCACGCCTGGCATCTTCAGCGCCTCGGAAGCATCGACGCGGCGAATGCGCGCGTGCGAGTAGGGGCTCATCAACGCCGCGCCGTAGGCGGTGTTCGGCAAGTCCGGCAAGTCTTCAACGTACTGTGCCACCCCGGTGACCTTGTCGCGCATGTCGATGCGGGGGGACGCAGAATCGATTTTGGACTTTAGATTTTGGCTTTTGGATTCCATCGCTTAAGCCCGAATCGTAAGGGGTAAGGCGTAAGCGGTAAGGGGGTCTAGATCCGGATCGCCTTACCCCTTGCCACTTCCGATCTTCTTTTGTACCAGCTCCGGCACCAACGGCACCGCCTGGATCCGCGCTCCCGTCGCAGCAAACACCGCGTTCCCCACCGCCGGCGCTACGGGGAGAATTCCGCCCTCGCCCATTCCCTTCGCACCGTAGGGCCCCGGGCCGCCGCCGCCTTCCATGATGTGGGTGGAAAACGCCGACGGCAAATCGGTGAAGCGCGGCAGCCGATAGTCGATCAACGTGCCGTTCAAGAGCTGACCTTTGTCATACGCCAAGTCTTCAAACAGAGCTTGGCCCAGACCGAACACCGCCGCGCCTTCGTCTTGACCGTGGCATTGCAGCGGATGGATCATCTTGCCGGCGTCGGTAAGCGAGACATAGCGCAGCAACTTCACTTCGCCGGTTTCGGTGTCGACTTCCACTTCCGCGGCGCCAAAGCCGATCTCCCAAAACGGCGACGGGAAACCGAGCGGCACGTTGTTGTCTTTCTCAATCTTGAAATAGCCGCGGCCCCAGATCTCCCCTTCCGATTCTCTGAAATGACGTTGCATCACGTCACGGTAGCTCAGCTTTTGCTCGCCATGGTTCGCCATACCATTCTCAAGTTTCACTTTATCTACGGGTGCCTTCAAAACGGCTGCGGCCGCTTCGATCAACTGCCGGCGCGCGTCGCGCGCTGCCTTGAGCACCGCCTGGCCCATGATCGACGTGGCGCTGCTGGCGTTGGTGCCTTTATCGAAAGGTGTGTAGTGAGTGTCGAGCACAGCGACCCGCACTTGATCCGTTGGCATCGACAACTCTTCGGCGACCACCTGCATAAACGCCGTGCGCATGCCTTGCCCGACTTCCACGGAGCCCGTCGACAAGAGCGCGCTGCCATCGAAGAAAATTTTCACCGTCGCGTTGGCCGGCTTGTTGGTGCCACCTCCGTCTTTCATCGCCGTGGCGATGCCGATGCCGCGCCGCTTGGGACCAGAGTCTTGATGTGCGTCGGGCTTCGCGTCCCAACCGATCGCCTGGGCGACGCTGCGGAGTCCTGCTTTGAGATCGCAATCGATGGGCGTGTCACCGGGTGAAAAACTCTCACCGCGGTCGAGCAGATTTTTCATTCTAATTTCGAAGGGATCGAGCGCCATGCGATGGGCGATCATGTCGATGTGAGTCTCGTAGGCGTAAGCCACCTGTGGCCCGCCGAAACCGCGAAAGGCGCCGGCCGGCACCGTGTTGGTATAAACCGAGTAGGCGTTGGTGAGCACGTGTGGCAAACGGTACGGGCCGTGGGCGCGGTAGCCGGCTTTTTCCGTCACCGATGGGCCCGAGTTGGCGTAGGCGCCGCCGTCGAGATAAACCTCGCAGTGGCGCGCCACGAACGTGCCGTCTTTTTTCACGCCAGTTTTCAAAGTCATCTTGGCTCGCGGCTGGCAGATCGTCTTGAAGGTTTCTTCTGAGCCGAAGGCGAGCTTCACCGGACGGCCGGTCATTTTTGATAAGCAGCCGGCGATGCCCTCGGTCTTGATGCCACTCTTGGCACCGTAGCCGCCGCCGACGCTGGGGACGATGACACGCACGGCGCTGAACGGCAGGCCAAAAACGCGAGCTAACTCTTGGCGCACAGGGAATGGGCTCTGCGTCGCCGACCAAACCGTCATCACATCGCCTTCGAACTGCGCGACGCAGACATGGGGCTCCATCGGATAGTGCTGCGCGCTGGGAAAATAGAAAGTGTCTTCGAATATTTGATCTGAATTCTTGAAACCATCGCCGACGTCGCCGCGCTCGTGGCGGAAGTGCAGACAGATGTTGGTATCGTGATGGACGACATGCGAGCCATAGCGGCCGTAGCCCGGATCGCGGCGGTCAAGGTTTTCGTGCACCAGCGGTGCGCCGGCCTTGAGCGCCTCATCGATGTTCAAGACCGCGGGCAGCTCATCGTAATCGACCTCGATGAGCCCTACCGCTTCCTGCGCGGTGTGCGTGTCCACCGCCGCGACCGCGGCGACCATGTCGCCGACGTAGCGCACTTTGTCGGTGGCGAGGATCTGCTGATCGCGCACGTAGGCGCCAAAGGAGTTGGACGCGACGTTGATGTTATCCCGTGTGAGGATCGCCAAAACGCCGGGAATCGCCGCCGCCTTGCTCGTGTCGATGCGGCGAATCCGCGCATGCGGCACCGGGCTGCGTAAAACTTTGGCAATGGCCATGCCCGGCAAGCGGAGATCGCCGGCGTAGATGGCGTGGCCTGAAACTTTGTCCTCGCCGTCGATGCGGCGAACGCTGACGCCTACGGCTGCCATTCTATTTCCCTTCGTTACTTCGTCCGCAGACAAATTGTTTCCCCCTTTGACAAAGGGGGGCTAGGGGGGATTTTCCCACGGCGCGAGTGCGTGCTTGGCGTCCACGATACTACAGATGCTCGACTTGCGACACAGAATACGATCATCTCGTGCTACTTGATGCTGGCGGTCACTTCGCGCAGCAAGCGATAATCGACGATATCGTTCAACAGGATCGACTTCTTCGCCCCCGGCTCGTTCCTCACCTGTTCGAAATAGGGATCCAAGATCGACGCGGGCATAGTGCCATCGCTGCTCATGGTGTCCAGCATCACTTTGTAAACCTCTTCACCCGTGTCGCGCTCCAGGCCAAACCGCTTGGCGATGAACTCGACGACTTCATTTTTCTCTTGCCGCAGACGCCGCAAAGAAAGCAGGTACGCGCGCAGTACCCGGCGCACCTGATCGCTGTTCTTTTCCACCTTGGCGGCGCTGGTCACCATTCCGGTCAGCGGCTGTGCCAGATAACTGCCGGCAAACAGCAGCTCCTTGAAGCCTTTCTTCTTCATGCGCGAGTTCCACGGCACCGGCTGGATCGCCGCATCCACCGAGCCGATCTCCATCGCCGCCATGCGCACCGAGGCCGCGCCGATGGCGATGTAGACAACATCGCGCTCCGGGTCGAGTCCGCCGGCACGGATCGCCGCTTTGGCCGCCTGGCCGCCACTATCCTGCGGCGAACTGACGGCGATCTTTTTGCCGCGCAGTTCCTTTACGCTTTGAATCGTTGGCGGCGTCATCAGATAAAACAGCGGCTGAGTAAAGCTGTAAGCAACGATCTTGAGTGGCAGGCCGCGCACTGCCGCGCGCATGGCCGTGCCCGCGCTGATCATGTAGTCCAACTCCTGAGTGTTGACGGCCGCGGCAGCGAGATCGGTGCGCAGAAAGCGAAATTCGAGATGGATCCCCTCATTGCGGTAGAAGCCCTTGTCGATACCGTAGAGAATCGGCGCGATGGTGATGCTCTCGCTGTTGTGGCTGATAACCGCGCGCTCGCCCTGCGCCCACGCGAAGTCATGGGCGCAGCACAAGAGCACCAACATTGACAATCTCAACAGCGTTCCGCTAAGTTCGGTCACAAGATCATGTGCTCTCAACGAGAGGATTAGAAACGTGGCCGAACATATCAAAATGACCGCTCAACAAGCAAAGCAAAAAGCCGAAGGAATTCGCAAAGTCATCCTCGACACCTACCACAACGAAGTAAAGCCATCGCCGTTTTTCACCGACCTGCGCGCCGGCACGCTGTCAAAAAAACGGCTGCAGGGCTGGATCACCAATTGGTACAGCTTTGCCCTCGAAGTGAACACTGGCATGGCAACGTCGTACCATCAGTTCGTCGGCTTTTTTAAACGCCACCCCGATCTGGAAAACCGCATCGCGCAAAAGATCGGTGAAGAATTCACCACGCCGGCCATCGGCGGTCACGCGCGCATGCTGCCCGTCCTCGGCAAAGCTCTTGGCGTGACCGCGGACCAGATGATCGAGTGCGAGCTGATCCCTGAGGCGCGCGGCCTGGTCGATTTCTTCGTCCGCTCGTGGATCGATATCCCACTCGCCGAATGCTACGCCGTGCACATGGAAGAGGAGATCTTCGGCTTCATCTCGCGCGACTTTCGTCAGAGCCTGCCGAAATACGGCATCACCAACGAAGACATGAAATATTTCCGCGTCCACGAAGAAGCCGACCTGGACGAAGACCACGGCGGCACCAACCAAGCGATCTTAGAAGTCGCGCTGCAAGAAGGCTACGGCAACGAACGCGCCGGCTGGCCGCTGGAATATTGCGGCAAGATCGCGGTGCAGATGATCGGTAATTTTTACGACGGGGTTTATCGCCGTTACGCGTAAGATTATTAATCACCACGAAGGACACGAAGTGCACGAAGGAAGAATGGATAATGGAAAATGTTTCCGGACTTCGTGTCCTTCGTGTCTTCGTGGTGCAAATAATTCCTCCGCTCGCAATTACTTGCTAACGAGGATCCCATGGCTCAACCCAAAGAAATCCAAGAGCTAAACGACTTACTAAAACCCCGCTGGGTCTCCGGCCTGTGGAACGTCGATCATGCCGAGCGGCCGTCCGATCCGAAGACCAAGGTCAAGCCGCATCTTTGGAAGTGGCACGATATCTACGACAGCCTGGTGCAGGCCAAGGATAAGATTTCCGTGGCGCGCGGCAGCGTCGAGCGGCGCGTGATCCGGTTGGTCAATCCCGGCATGGCTGAGAGTGAAATGACTAGCCACACGATTTTGCTCTCGTTCCAATTGATCCAGCCCGGCGAAGTGGCGCCTGGGCATCGCCATACCATGTCGGCGTTTCGTTTTATCCTGCAGGGCCACGGTGCCTACACCAACGTCGATGGCCAGAAGATGGTGATGGAAGACGGCGATTTGATTCTCACGCCGCAGGGCTGCTGGCATGAGCACGCGCACGAGGGCGATCGAAACATGCTGTGGATCGACGGCCTCGACGTGCCCTTTGTGCAGGCGCTGCAACAAATCTCTTTCGATCCCTACAAGCAGGGCCGACTACCGGTGAAAGAGACCGTCGATCCCGCAAGCTTTTACGGCATGACCCGCCCTGTCGGTAACGAGCTGCCTGAAACTCCGAAAGTACTGCACTATCGTTGGCGCGAAACCTACCCCAAGCTGCAAGGCCTGGCGCGCGCTGCGAACAATCCGTATGACGGCGTGGCGCTGGAATACATCAACCCGCAGACCGGCGGTCCGACCTTCCCAACCATGTCGTGCCGCATCCAAATGCTCCGACCGGGTGAGAAAACTCAATCACACCGCCACACCAGCACGAGCATCTACCACGCCTTCCGCGGCAGCGGCACGACAATGATCAACGACCATCCCTTTCGCTGGCAAAAAGGCGACACGTTCGTCGTGCCGCTATGGCACTGGCATGAGCACGCCAACGCTTCGGCGAGCGACGAAGCCCTACTGTTTTCGATGCACGACGAGCCGATCTTGCGAGTTTTTGGGCTCTATCGGGAGGAGGCACAGTCGAGTTAACGGCAGGATTCGAATAAACAGTCGCAGCTCAGGACCTAAATTCGATCGACAACTCCGGAACTTTCTCGAAATCCCGGCGATTGCGTGAAATTGAAATCGCCGCATGGACAACGCAAATCGCGGCGATCGGCAAGTCAACCGAGGCTTGCAGCGCTTGAAAGCGCTCAGACCCGCCCCAACGATTCGCATCTTGATTTTGCGTTCTCTGCGTTCTTTGCGGTTAGCAATTCCGAATCCGGATACGGATGGCGCGATAAATCGCGTCCCTACATCCAAACTCGTTTTCGCTTTTTTGCGGCCAAGCTTCTTTTCGTTTTCACCCGCCGCTCGGGGCAAACACCGTCGGCTCCTGCACGTCGCTCTCCAACGCTTTTAACGCGGTCTCGACGATTTGCTTGCGCAGCTTTGCATCCAGCTCGGCCGGTAATGCTGGGTCGCCGCAGGGATGCGGGATGCTGATGCCTTTTATTATTCTGCGCGCCTTCACCTGTTCCGCTACGGGATACATCGCGGTGACCAACGCCACCGGCAAACCTGCCTTCTCGAGTTCTTTGCTCATCACAGCGCCGCTGCGAGTGCAGGTTCCTCACGTCGAGACGAAGAGGACGCCCTCGACGTTGTCCTTTTTTAAATCGTCGGCGATTTCTTTGCCGACCCGGCGCATTACTGCCGGCGAGCCTTGATTGCCGGGTATCACGTAGTACGCCGGATACAGTTTGCCCTTGCCGATCACGCCTTCTTCTTCTAATTTGCGCAGCGCATCCAGCGGCACGCCATAGTGCGGGTTCTTGTTCATGAAGGCCGTGTTGTAGCCACCATGCACCGCCTCCCACTTGCCTGCTTCGAGGTGCCTGACCTCAGAGATGTTGTATTTTTCCCAGTGCGTGTTGCGAAAAGTCTTGAACTTGCCAGGGTTGCCCCAGGGCACGACGCCGCTGGTGGTGATGACCGCGATGTTGCGGTCTTTGACATGGTCTAGCTTGGGCGCCGCCGAGATATCGTCCCATACTTCCATGGCAATTTCGCTCTCAAACGGCTGGTTGTTGATCTTCTTGAGCAGCATATCGATGGCCCGTTCGAAACCCGGGCGATCGGTCTTTTCTAAGCGACGAATGCCGCGCGGCAAGTATCCCTCTTTTTTCGCCGCGCCGATGGTTTCACCGGAGGCCAAGCGAACCGCGAAATTGGCCAGCGCTTTCAGCGCATCCGCCATCCCCGCCGTTGTTTCCGCGGTCGGCAAGCAGAAATAGTTAGGGTTAACGTGATCGCGATAGGTGCCAATGGCCGGGTTCTCATCGTGCATAGCAGTGACGCAGGGGATGTTTAGCTCCTTGGTAATCGCGTTGCAGATCTCAACGCAGCTCATGCCGTAACGTCCGGCGTTGAACGCCGGCCCGGCCACCACGACTTGCGGGTGTTTGGCTTTCACCGCATCGAGAATTGCTTTGAACGCTTCATCTTTGTGCTCGTGAAAATAGTTGTCGCCGTAGTAAACCGTGCCGAGTATCTGCGCGCGGTCACCAAGCTGCAATTGCAAGCCTCGTGCAGCACCTGCGGCGCCATCACTCACGCCAACACCAACATTGGCTTTGTCCTCGCCACCGATGCCGGCGAAAAACTGATTGACGACATGGACGACAGTGATCATGGCAATTCCTCCTTAGATGGAATCAAGAGACTCACCGCAGAGGCGCGGAGAGCACAGAGATCGGAATAAAGATATTTCTTGTGACAGACCTCTGCTTCTGAAATCTGTGTTCTCGGCGTCTCCGTGGTGAAATCCGTTATCTTCAATACTCCACGCAGCGCCACTCTTTTTGCCCCCAGAGATCGGCCCCGCCGATGATGACCTCGCGCGATTCGATCGCCAACGGACCCAACGCTGGCACCGGTTTGGCACCGGGAAAAGGCAGTATCTTGAAATCCTCATAGGGTCCGACCACACGTTCCATTTGCGGTAGCGTCATGGCACGATCTTGGGTGCCGGTACTGACGACAGCAGTCGCTTCGGCGACATAAAACAATATCGGGCTGTCAGTGCCCTGTTGGCCGCCGCCCTCGTAAGTCACCAGAGTCGTGTTGATGCTGCGCTTTTCGCACTCGCGCACCGTAAACATGACATCGACAAAGGCGTTGCCGCCGCCAATCCAGGTGATCAGCGCACCGTTGGCTCCCAGCGCCCTGGCCAGACGCGCAGTATTTTGCGCGCCGACCTCCTTGCCATGCGCGGTGTCGAAGCGAATGCGCTGCAAAATCACCCCGCCGAAATTCAACGTCCGGCCATGCTCGGCATACAAGCCGAGGATCAGCGGATGATTTTGCCAATCCCACGTCGTCGGGTAATAGCCGCGGCCTGAGCGCGTAGTATCAACTGTAATAGCACCGTCGAACACCTCATTGGGGTGAACGAAAGTTGCCAGCGATTCGCGAAACGACAACCCGTAGTAGCCCACCCCGGAATGGCCATGCTGCGGATCGGTGATGCAGCCTTGAATCAGCATGACCGTCGGCAAAGACGAGTTCTGCTGCGGTGAGTCGTAGGTTTGCACAGCGACCGGCGTCATAGCTTCGGTGACTTGGGCCAAGCGCTGCGCCACTTTGCACTCAGCCTGTTGGAACGCATGATGCGCTTCCAACTCTCCCAAGCCGTCAACAATGCGGAAGCTAATGACGAGATGCTTGTAAGTGCTAAAGCGCGTGACCTCGGCGCCGGGGCCGGTCATATCGAGGATCGCGCTGCGTTGTATCGTCGTACCGGCGCGAATAGTACCTTCGTATTCCGCCGCGACGATGACAGTCATTCCTGACAGACGATGGGTTCTACCGTCACCAACATCGGTGATGGGATTAGTAACACCAGGAAACACCTGCCCAGTGCCGGAAACTTTAACGCGCGGCTCGACCAAATCACGGATGCCGGTGATGCGAACTTTGTCGCCCGGGGCAGCGACGGCGAGGGAGACGTCTTCTATGCGTTTGTCCTGTTGGAGCAGATCGAGCAAGGCCCCTTCGTCGACTTCCAACTGACCGGCGTCGTAGGCGAAGCGCCGGCCGAGGCGAATGCGTTTAACGGGAAATTCTGCGAGTTCGAGTTTCACGGGACTGCCCTGTGTTGACTATACGGTTCGCTTAGCGAAGTAAGATTCCTTCTGCGTTTCATCCGCTCCGGTCCCCCTCTTTGAAAAAGAGGGGTTAGGGGAGATTTCTTGCATCACTGGTAGTGAAGCCAAAGGTTCGCGACGACATACCTCTCCACAACCCGCACAAATCCCCCTTTTCCAAAGGGGGATAGGGATCACGAACTCGTGCGAAGAGTGCCGCTGCGCACTCGTGTTCTGTCGAAACTCTTTCTAGTATTCGTTAATAAACCGCGCACTGCCAATCGCGCGCCCCCCAGTTGTCAACGCCACCGACGATCAAGTCGCGCGCATCCAAGGTCAACGGCCCCTTCGCCTCCACCAACGGCGCGCCGGGATAACTCAAAACCGAAAAACGTTCATACGGCCCGATAATACGCTCCGGCTCCGGTAGCTCTAACCAGCGGTCGCGGCTGCCGGTGCTGACCGCTGCCGTCGCTTCGGGGACATAGAATAACAGCGGCGAATCGATGCCGTCCTTGCCGCCAAATTCGTAGCTCACGAGCACAGTTCGGATGCCGCGTTTCTCACAGGCCTGCACTGTCAGCATCAAATCGACAAAAGCATTGCCCGACCCGGTCCACGCGACCAGAGCGCCGTCGGCGCCGAGTTGGCGCACCAGCCCGGCGGTATTCTGCGCGATGATTTCCTTATTGCGAAACACCTCGAACTGAATGCGCTCAAAAACCACGCCGAGAAAGTTCAACGTCTTGCCATGGGCGCGATATAAGTTGAGCGACAGCGGATGATTCTGCCAGTCCCAAGTAATCGGGAAATAGCCCACGGCGCGTGTCGCAGAGCTAGCAAACACACCGTCGATCAGCTCGTTGGGGTGCACGTAGGTCGCCAGCGACTCGCGCACCGGCATGCCGTAGTAGCTGATCCCCGAGTGGAATCCTTCGGCGTGGGCGATGCAGCCTTGCACCAGGACAACTTTGGGTAAACCCGCAGCGATCCTGCGATTGTCGAGGACCTCGATGTTCGCAGGCGTCTTATCGATGGTAACTTCCGCCAAGCGTCGTGCGGTCTTGAACTCCGCGGTTTGAATGGCGCTGTGATAGTCCCAGTCGGAAAGCTCCTCGGCGAGCTTTAGAATCAACACGAGCCCGGCCAGGTTACTGAACTTGGAGGCTGCCGCACCCGGCCCCCACATGTCGAGAATCGCGCTGCGCTGCACCAACAAACCGGCGCGCGCTTGTCCTTGAAACGCCGCCGTGGGAAACACCGCCATACCGGAGAGACGGTGAGTTCTCCCCTCACCTACGGGCGCAACCTCCGTCAGCGTGCCGGGAAAAACTTGACCCTGTCCCGCGACTTTGACGCGCGGCTCGACGACGTCGCGAATGCCCGTGACCCGGACTCTCTCACCGGGATGCACGACGGCGAAGGAGACCTCGAGCACCCGAGAATCTTGCAGGATCAAGTTCGTCAGCTCTTGACGATCAACCTCGAGCACGCCGTTCTCGTACGCGAAAGCTTTACTGAAGCAGATTTCACTTACCGGAAAATCGGCGATTTCGAGGCGCATACCAGGCGGCATGTTTCATTTATACAGGCAGCTTTCAGAATCTGTCAATGTAATCACGATACGTCATACCGGCGCAGGCCGGTATCCATCCGAAGCATTTCGCGCCACAGTGTGGATGCCGGCCTGCGCCGGCATGACGAACAAGCCAAACATCGATAATGGTGAATTGACCGTTTCGTTGTGCTATTCGAATGGACACGTTGGGAGGCAATTTCGATGACCAAGTTCGGTGTTTTTCTACCCGTATCCGGCAGAGCCGCCAGCCGCAAAACTTTGATGCAAGCGGCACAAGAAGCAGAGGCCCTCGGGTACGATTCTGTGTGGGCAGCAGATCGCCTCGTGATTCCGTGGAAAATCTCGACGACCTATCCGTACAGCAAAGAAGCGACTTTCATCGTGCCGCCGGATCGGCCGTTTTTCGATACCATGACTTGTTTGGCGTTTCTCGCCGGCTGCACGGAAAAAATCGAGCTCGGCATGAGCGTCATGGTACTGCCGTATCGTCATCCGCTGCATTGGGCGCGGATTGCCACCACCATCGATCAGCTCGCCACTGGGCGGCTGATTCTCGGCGTCGGCGTCGGTTGGATGGCGGAAGAGTTCAAAGCGATGAACTTGCCGTTCAAAGAGCGCGGCAAAATTTCCGACGAACAGCTCACGCTGCTGAAAAAACTCTGGAGCGAAGAGCACATTACCTTTCACGGCAATTACTACCATGCCGACGACATTGCGTTTCTGCCTAAGCCGCACCGTCAGCCGCGCATCCCGATCTGGGTTGGTGGCGAAGGCAAATACGCCCAGCGGCGCGCCGGCCAATACGGTGACGCATGGTTTCCCTACTTCGTAAAAGTTACGCCCAAAGAGTTGGCAGCTGGCTACGACAACGTGCGGGTTGAAGCTAAAAAGGCCGGCCGCAACCCCGATGAAGTGCAGCTCGCTTGCTGCTTGCCTGTGGAACTAACGCCAACCGCCGGTGCACCCATTAGCCATTATTTGAAAGGCGGTCTCGAACAGGTCGTCGCGCGCTTGCGGGAGTTTATCGCGGTCGGCTGCGTGCACATCGGTTTACAATTCATGATCCCGCATTATCCCGAGCGCAAGGAACAGATCGAGCGCTTCGCCAAAGAGGCGTTACCACTGTTGAAGTCGTGAATCGTGCTCGTGGCTCGGGGGAAATACGGCAGAACCTCCGAGTTCGACGGTTTGAACCGCTGGAACGGATTGAACCATAAACGTTCGCTTGATCTAAAACCATTGGACAGATAAAAACGTTGCAAACCATTAGGAAGGATTTTTCATGGCATTACCGAAAGTTGCGCTTATTCTCACCGGCGGCACCATCGATTCCGTCGGCAAAGACCGCTTGGATCTCGCCTGGTATATCGAAGCTGGCAAACGTTTAAACGACGGCGAGCTGCTGCAGCAGCTGCCGGAGCTAAAAGAGATTGCAGAAATCAAAGAAGTTCCGTTTCGCCGCTTGCCGAGTCACGCGCTGGTCGACAAAGATTGGCTCGACCTGGTGCGGACAATTCACAAGATCTTCGAGGAAGACAAGGCCGACGGCATCGTCATTACCCATGGCACGAACACCATCGAAGAGACCGCCTATTTTCTCAACCTAACTCTCAAGACCGATAAACCGGTGGTTGTCGTTGGCTCGATGCGGCCGTCGTCGGCGATCAGCGCTGACGGTTATTTGAACCTGGTCAACGGGATCAAAGTCGCCGCCGATCCGGGGTCCCGAGGCAAGGGCTGCCTGCTGGTGATGAACGACACCATATTCAACGGCCGCGACGTCACCAAAAACGCCACCTACCGCGTCGAAGCCTTTCAATCACGAGACCTTGGGCCGCTAGGATATGCCGACGGCGATGGCAAAATCGTTTTCTATCATCAGCCGGTCAAGAAGCACACCACAGCCACCGAGTTTGACGTGCGCGACCTCGACTCACTGCCCCGGGTCGACATGGTGCTCTCCTACGTGGGCGCCGACGGCACCATGATCGAGGCGGCGGCCAAGGCCGGCGCCAAAGGCATCGTTAGCGCCGGCACCGGCGCGGGTCGGCCAACACCGGCGGAAGACGCCGCCTTCGACGAATGTTTCAAAGAAACCGGCATGCTCATGTGCCTGTGCAGCCGCGTAGCATCGGGCCGGGTCGTGCGCAGCCCAGGCCTGACTCGCCGCGGCTTCGTTGCCGGCGACAATTTGCAACCGTGGAAGGCGCGCCTGCTGCTGGCACTCGCGCTGACCAAGACGACCAACGCTGACGAAATCCAGCGCATGTTTGACACGTACTAAACCGCTGAGCCTATCCTTCCTCACCGCAGGTATCATGGTGCGGCCGCGCTACGTGCGCAGCCGCACCACAGACTTTGCTCGCTCCTTCTCGACGTGACAACACGCCGTGCGACTGTAAGCGGCGTTTACAATTAGAGCATTTTTTGTGCGAAGTTCACGTTCTTTGTCACAAGACTGAATACCGCAGACGGAACGTCGTCAATGACAACAAGATGTTGGCAAAGTCCTTCTGGCAGTTGCAGGCAAGCGCTCTACAGCGAACACTGCGGGACAAGATCCAGCTCGAGCGGTTGGCGCCGAGCGCTTCGAGGGCACTCGAACGGGTCTGGCAAGTTAAATTTCCGGGTGATTCCTTACAGCAATTGCGTCAAGGCGTTCGCTCGACCGTAGCGCTGGTTTCTTGCGCGCTGCGTCGATGCTATCGACGGTTGCAGGCAGCGCCGCACCCGCGTTTGGAACCCGGTGCGCAGGTAGTCCCAAAGATTCAAATCTCGACCTATATCGCCGCCACGCCGGAGCAAGTTTGGGACGCGCTCACCAACCCGGCGATCACTGAACAGTATTGGTCCAATACGAGAGTGGAATCCGATTGGCAGGTGGGCTCGACGATTTACTACCGCCGCCATGGTAAGATGACCCATGAGCAGGTCGTGCTGCACGCCGAACCGCGGCGGATGCTTCGCTGCTCATTCTATCCAGTCACTACTGAATCACTGCATAGAGAATTGCCGTCCAGATTGTCGTTCGAAATCACTTCCGTCGGCCGGATGACGCGGCTCACTTTGATCCACGATGGGTTCGATCTTCACAGCCCGCAGTATCGCCCTTACCAAGAGTTTTGGCCGATGTTGTTGAGCAATCTCAAAACCCTCCTTGAAACCGGCCGGCCGTTATTTGGCGATTAACCAAGCCTGCAAACGCATGAACGACCTCACACAGGGACAGCACGGCAAGCTCGAACAACTATGCAATAACGGCGCTTTCACCCAAGCCCTGAATCTCACCCAGACGCTGCTGGCAATCAATCCAAACGACCGGGTGGCAGAACTCTATCAGCTCCTGGTGAACATCATTCTTTACGGCCCGCAGACATTCGAGAGCGCTGTCGACAGACTAAGCTGGCACATCGATATGACAGACCTGGACCGCAATCTCGTGCGCAAGATTTTGCGCATCTGCTACGACGCGGCAGAAAGCGAACAGGATCACGCGCGAGCATGAAGATATCAGCGCATGTTGCGGCGCCTGCTGCTGCACCAGCCGCTTGATGTGTCAACAATTGGTAAAGAAGTCCCGCTGTTTTCCACCTCCCGTGAGCCGATCGAATGGCGCGGAGACTTCTCTTTCCCCTCTGCGTCCCCGCCCGCACAATCACCAATATACAAAGCGAACCCCAATCTTGTCGCCAAATTTGTTTTGGGGGAAGCTCATGGTGTTATTGAACAAACTTGGACTATTGTCGTCTAAGGGACAATCACTTATGGAGCTGTCACAAGAGTCCGCGGGCTCGTTGACAACAGCGGCGGGAGAGGACTTTGGGGCGCAGAATTCTATTGATCGACGATGACGACGGCGTCAGCCAGATTTTCACAACCATTGCCGCACACTTGGGCTACGAGTGCAGCCATGCCTGGGACGGCCGTGAAGGCGTCGACCTAGCGATCGCTGTCCAACCGGATATCATCTTCATGGATCTCATGATGCCGGTAATGGACGGCATTGCCGCAACTCTTCGCATTAAAGAGTTACCGTTTATCGCTCACATTCCAATCGTTGTGTTTACCGCCGCACTGGGTGATGCGCGCATCATGGACGCGCTGAATGCCGGCGCGGACGACGTGCTGATCAAACCCGTGAGTATGGCTCAGCTTCAAACAACCGTCCGTAAGCACATGGGGAATCTCGCGATTTTCCACATCAATCGCGGTCTGGACGCTCAGCGGCGCGGCGATCTTGGCGGCGCGACAGCAAGCTACGACGAAGCGATTCGGGTCAATCCCGATGAAGCAATGGCGTTCAATAATCGCGCTAGCGTCCGTCGCGAGAAAGGCGATCTCGACGGTGCCCTCGCGGACTACAATGAAGCAATTCGCCTGAGGCCCGATTACGCCATGGCTTTCAACAATCGCGGGGTAACGCGAGCAGCCCAAGGCGATCTCGATGGCGCCATCGCCGACTACACGGAGGCGCTTCGGCTGCGACCGGATGATGTCTTGGCGCTAAACAACCGCGGCACGGCACGCCGCTACAAAGGCGATATCAACAGCGCGTTGGATGATTACGCGGAAGCGCTGCGTCTCAAGCCAGATTTAGCTGAGGCGCGGAACAATCGCAGTGCGGCTCGCCAAAGCGAGCCAAAGAAGTAGTTCTCGATCAATTGCGCCGGATCTTGAGACGCCATCAAGCTCCCTTTTGGACCAAAAGTTCGCGGATTATCATTTTAGAGAGGCACCGGCCCAACAAAGCGCAACACACCACTTGCAACACGCTTGACTGTCGGGTGTACGACTAGAACAAATTAACGTCCGCCCAAGCGGTAGCGACATCGGAAACAGATCACACCATGAGCCAGAGCAACAGTACTTCACTCCAAACCGCTATCCTTTCAACCGTAGAGGCGATTCAAGAATTCATGGATTCGCGCGTTGGCCAACGGACCGGGCCCATTTTGTTGATTCTCACGATAGTCACGGCCATCGTCGCGGTGCTCACCGTGCGCGACCTGAGGTCAAGCGCGATCGCTCGGGAGGATGCCGAGTTGGCAACCGCCTCGGACGTTCATGCAAACAACAAATAGCCAGCCACAAAACCGATTTCAGTGAACCAGCAAAGCTTCCAGCGATTAAATAAGCGCACCCTGCGTCGACGCGGTAACTAACCTAGCACCCGTTGTTCCTTCGCATCCCAAAACTTGCTGTGCTATAAAATCGCTTGTCGAAGCGACATCGAGAAGAGGATCTGTATGGCTTCCTTTGGGCTGACATTGGCGAACCGCGGCGTGATCATCGGCGCCGTCACGGTCCCCGAACTGTTTGACATGGCCAAGCGCGGCGAAGACTCCGGCGCGTTTTCAGCCGTGTGGGTGGGCGACAGCCTGCTTGCCAAACCGCGGCTTGAATCGATCGCGCTGCTTTCAGCGCTCGCCGCGGTGACTAAGAAAGTGCAGCTTGCCGTTGGCTGCATGGCAACTTTTCCGCATCGCCATCCGGCGCTACTGGCGCAGCAGTGGGCCAGCCTCGATGTGATTTCCGGCGGCCGCTCCTGGTTAGCCGTTTGCCTCGGCGGCCCCAACGAACAAAGCCCGGCGCAGGCGCTGGAACACAAAGTCATGGGTATCAAAGACACCGAGCGCGTCGCCCGGCTCGAAGAAGGCATCACGATTCTGCGCAAGCTCTTCCACGAAGAGAAGACATCGTACAAGGGCAAGTTTTATGAATTCGAAGGCGTAACGATTCAACCGCGGCCGGTGCAGAACCCGCTGCCGATCTGGATCGCCAGCAACCCCACGGGCCTCACTTGGAAAGACGGCGCCAGCGCGCCATCGCCGGCCGTCGAAAAAGGGCTGCGCCGCGTGGCGAGATTCGCCGACGGTTGGATGACCAACAAAGTGACGCCGGAGGAATTCAAATCGCAGTGGACGCGCATTCAAGCCATGGCCAAGGAGGAAGGCCGCGACCCGGCCAAGATCGGCACCTCGCTCTACCACAACATCAACATTAAAGAAGACCGCAAGGTCGCCTTGGACGAGAGCAAAGCTTTTCTCGACAAATACTATACTTCCAATTTCAGCATGAAGTTCGTCGAAGGCTTCACCACGGCGGGCACGCCGAAGCAGTGCATCGAAGAGCTCAAAGCCTACTTTGCCGCCGGCATCGAGCATATTACGCTGCGCATGACGTCGTGGGATCAGACCGGCCAACTGAAACGTTTTCTCGAAGAAGTGGCGCCGGCATTCGTTTAAGAAGGGGGAGTGGATAGAGTGATGGAATACTGGAGTAATGGGTTCAAGAATTTGTCCCAACACTCCAATGCTCCAGCACTCCATCATTCTAAACATTCGTGATTCTCGGCATCGATCATCTGGTCATCGTCGTCAAAGACCTCGCCCAAGCGACCAATGACTTCAAGCAGTTGGGCTTCACCGTGGTGCCGGGCGGCCAGCACCCAGTGGGCAGTCATAACTCGCTGATCTCGTTTGCCGACGGTTCCTATCTCGAGATCATCGCTTTTTATCGCGAAGCGGTCGACCATCGCTGGTGGGACCCGTTGGAAAAGGGCGAGCGCCTAGTCGACTATTGCCTACAGACCGACGACCTGCGCCGCGATACCACCACGCTGCGCCAAGCCGGCGTCGCCATCAACGACCCGGTGCCGTGGTCGCGCAAACGGCCCGATGGATTCGAATTGAAATGGCTCCTCTCCCTGGCAACCGGCAGTCATCGGGGGGTGGCGCCGTTTCTGATCGAAGACGTGACACCGCGCAACGAGCGCATTCCGCAAGAGTTCAATCACAAAAATGGCGCCGCCGGCATCGGCACGCTGACCGTCGCCGTCGGCGAGTTGTCCAAGGTCGAGCAGTGGTATCATACGCTCTTAGGCTTCGACGGCGTGCCCTTCGACGACGACATGCTCGGCGCCAAAGGGGTACAGTTCACGGTCGGCACGCATCATCTTGAATTTGTCATGCCCGTGGACCCGGCAAGTCCGTTGGTGCATTGGATGCGGGAGTATGGGCCGTCGCCCTACTCCGCCACGTTTCTAAGCGATGGCTCTCAAGCCGGCCTGTTCGATCTTGCGCTGACCCACGGCGCAAATCTGAGTTTTGGAACCTGAGTCGAAAGTTGTAGCTGCGGAGGAGAAGATGAGACGATTTTTGTTGAAGTGCGGTTCTGGGCTGGTGGCATTGCTGCTCGCGCTGGGATTGAGCGCCGGCGGCGGCATGGCTGTAACCAAGCGGCAGATGAAAGCGGAGATTCAATCCTTTCACGCATTCTTGCGCGATCATCCGAGAGTGTCGACCGAGCTTCAGGCCAATCCCCGCCTGGCGGGCAATCGCAAATATCTCGACAAACACGAAGACTTGAAGAAATTTTTGAGGCGCCATCCGGCGGTGCAACACGAAGTGATCAACCACCCGCGCAACGTCTTCGGCAGCAACAAGCGCCGCCGGTGAGATATCTTAAGCGATGGCTATGACCGTCAAAGAAAAACTCGCGCTCGCCTGCCGTATCCTGGCCATGCAAGGCCACAACGACATGATCTACGGTCATGCCTCGGCGCTCACCGACAAGCCTAACGAATATTGGATCAAGGGCTCCGGTATCGGCCTGGAAGAATGCACCGAAGAAGATCTCGTGCTGATCGACTACGACGGCAAGACCCTGGCCGGCAAGCGCAAGCGCCACAACGAGTTTCCCATTCACAGCGAAATCTACCGCGCTAATCCGCAAGTTCGCTGCGTGATCCACACCCATCCGACCTATTCGACGTTGATCGCGTCGTCGGAAATGACGCTGTTGCCGATTACCAATTTAAGCTGTGCCTTCTACCCGCCGCCGATTCAAAAATACGAAGAGTCTTCGGACCTGATCGTCAGCGAAGACCAAGGCAAAGCGGTGGCAAAACTGCTCGGCCAGCACAACATCGTTCTTTTGCGCAATCACGGCATCGTCATCGGTGGCCCGTCGGTGGAAGAGGCCTGCATCTACGGCGTGTTGCTCGAACATAGCGCACAGACGCAAGTAAAAGCGGCGTCGATGGGCGGCTTTACCTGGGCGACAGACGCCGATGCCCTGCTCAAGCGCAAACGGGTTTTTCGCCCCGATGCGATGTTTAATTTGTGGGAATACTATTTGAGAATGCTGCGCAAGCACGAAGCGCGATAACTTCTGCGCTCTCTCGGCTTAGCCGTTTATCTGTGCAGCGCCATAAACGCGAACACCTTCGCCGCATCGAAGACTTTATTCATTGAGACCAGATCGTGGTCGGTGTGCTGAAAGCGGATGTCGCGCGCGCCGTAGTTGATCGCCTGAATTCCCCTAAAATTAAATAGCCCGGTATCGTTGGCCGCGGTCGAAAAACTCATCTGCGGCTGTTGCCCGAGCATGGTCCGTATCCCCTGCTCTAGCGCCTGCACGACTTCGGCGTCTTTGCTGACTTCGCTGGGGTACATGAAATCGCGCGGCTGGACTTTAATCTCATAGGGCTCGATCTGGCCGATGGCATCGACCATTTGCTGAATCGCTTTTTTCGGATCGTCGCCGGGCAGCAGCCGGCGATCGAACATGATGCGGCACTCGCTTTGAATCGTGTGGGTCGCTTTCGGGAAGCTTTCGATGGCGTTGGTGGTGAGACTGACTTTGCCGAGATCGGCATGGGCCTTGGTTTCCGGAAAGGGCATCAACGGTTTCAGCTTCTCTAACACTTTCATCGCCCCTTCGATGGCATTGACGCCTTCCCAGGGCCGGCTGCTATGTGCTTGTTTGCCTTTAACGACCACCAACACATCGACGCGCCCTTTGTTGCCCAGCTGAATCTCCGGCGGGCCGTCGATGATGCACCAGTCGGCTTCGACGTTGCCGTGATCGAGCACATAGGCGAGCGAATCGTGCTTGCCGGTCTCCCCCGCCGTGCTGACGACGAAATACAGATCGCTCGGCAGTTCGGCTTTGACTGAGCCGATCATTTTGATCGCCGCCATCATCGCCGCGAGACTGCCTTTCTGCTCGCAGGTGCCGCGGCCCCAGACGCATTCGCCGTCCAACTTGTACGGCGCGCCATCGACAATCTCGCCGGAATAGGGATTTTTCATCGTGCTCGGTGCCGCGTTCATGGCGTAGCCAACGAGCATCAAGCGGTCGCGCTTCTCGCGTCCTTTGAGATGCAAAACTAAATTGCCCATCGCGTCGACGGCCGGATGAAAACCCGACTGTTCCAACTCGGGCTTGACCAGATCGCGAATCAACGCCAACACCTGCGGCTCGGCTTCGAGCAGCGCAGTCTGCGGGCTGGCGAATTGCGCCAACCTGACGAGTATCCGCTTCACCTCATCGTAAGAAAGGTTCAGATCTATTAATTTCTTGACTGTTGCCGCTTCCATAACTCAAGCCTCGAAACTCTTCTGACTGTTGCCTGTTGCCCCTTGCCTGTCTCTAGTGTCCGCCAAATTCATCGACTTTGCCAATCTTGCGCGCTGCCAAAATCAGCGCAATGCAAACCAAGCTCACCAAAAGCGCCAGCGCGCACATCGGCCCCAGGTTGCCGTCGACGTAGAAGTGATAGAGCAAAGGTCCCAACGGCTCGGCGCCCGGCGAGTAGAGAAATATCGAGGTGCTAAACTCGCGCAGGTAGATGGTCGCCAGCAATATCCAACCGGCGATAAACCCCGGCCGCAGGAGCGGCAGCAAAATCCGCCGGAACGTAGTCATGAAGTTGGCCCCGCAGGCGTTTGAGGCTTCTTGCAAGTCGTTGTGAATCTGCACCGTCGTGCTCGTCATCGTGCGCAGGCCATAGGGAAGAAAGCGTGTGATGTAGCCGATCAACAGAATCCAGATGGTGCCGTAGATCGGCAGCGGCACATAGACGTAGGTCCAAAGCAGGCCGATCGCCAGCGCTGTGCCGGGAAATGCCCATGGTATGAAGGTCAGCGCTTCGATCAGGCCGCGGGCGGCGGACCGAGACTTGGTCGTAATCCAAGCCGTCAACGACGCCAGCAACATGCATAGGGTCGCTCCAACAATCGCCAGAAACAGGCTGTTCTGCAGTGCGCGATAGGTGCGGCCATCGCCCAGGTTGGCGCGATAATGGTCCAGGGTCAAAAGCTCCAGTGTCTTGGCGCCCGGCACATGGAGATAGCTGACAAACGACGCGTAGATCAAAACCAAGAACGGCAAGACAACGATCAGGACCAGAATGATCCCCGCCACCGCGCTGGCCGCGTAGCGCCACGGGCCAAGATCGATGATACTCGGCCGATAACCCCGCCCCGTCACCGTGACATAGCGCTCCGAACGCTTGGTCATCTGCCGATAGATAAAGACAAACGCCATGGTGATGAGCAACAGCGACACACCGTAGGTGGCGGCGAGATTTTGGTTCGGCGGAAAAGCGCCGACCGCTTCGCGGTAGATCTTGGTGGTAAACACTTCGATGCGCGCCGGCAAGGCGATGATCGCCGGCGTGTCGAAGCTTTCGATGGCGCGCACGAAGTTCAACGTCGCCGAGGCCAGCAAGGCCGGACGGACGATCGGCAGGGTAATCCGCCAAGCAACTTGAAAGTTGCTTGAGCCGGCGGTGCGCGCCGACTCCTCCAGCGATGGGTCCATGGAGTAGAGCGAGGCAGAAACCATCAGAAACGCCAGCGGCGTGGTGATCAACGCCTCGACGTAAATCATGCCCCACATCGAATAGACGTCGAGCGGCGCTGCGCTCAGATTGAATACCTCCATCAAGAAACGGTTGATCAGCCCGGTGCGCGGACTCAGGAGAATCGTCCAAGACACCGCCAGCATCACCGGCGGGAAAATATTCGGCACGATCGCCGTCAGCTCGAAGAGTTTTCTAAACGGCGCATTGGTGCGGATCGAGATCCATGCCAAGGTCGCAGCCAGCGCGGTCGCCAACAGCGCCGAGCCGGCGGCAAAAATGAAAGAATTCCATAGGAGCCGATAGGTGAGCGGGTCCGTGTAGGCACTAATGTAGTGTGCCAGCGTAAACTCGCCGGCCACGCCGAGGGGCTTGCTGCGAAAGCTGCCGTAAAACAGCATCAGCGTGGGCGACAAACTCAAGTAGGCGATGATCACGCCGACGACGACCACCACCGCCAATAGCGGGTCGCGTTTAAACGCACCGAAAACCCGAGTCATCACGGCTCCGTGCTCCTGTTCTTCAGCAATGTTTCACCCGCCACAAATGCGCCGAGGGCTAGCCATTGGCCAGCCCTCTTTGCACGCGCGCCCTTGCTGGAGAAATCACAAACCGCTACTTGGCGAAGAAGATCTCGCGGAAGGTCACCGTCTGCAGCTTCTTAAACTCATCGGCCGTCGGGTTGTCCATCACAATGATATTGGGCTGGACTTTATCGGCATCCTTGATCGGCGGCAGCACACCGGGGGCGAAAACGAATTCGCCGTCCTCAGCGATGTGCTTTTGCCCTTCCACCGAAGTCGCGTACTCAGCGTAGAGGCGCGCCGCATTGGGATGATTGGCCTTGGCGCCAATGCTGATGTAGTTCGGATCGGCAAGATGCTTATCCATCAGCACATAGTGCACCGGTCCTTTGTACTGTTTAACGTACTTGACGTAGGTGATACCGAGATGGGCTTCGCCCTGAATGACCTTGTTGGTGACCGGCGCCAGCGATTCGACGAAGATCGGCTTTTGCTTGGCTAGGGCTTTGACGTAGTCGAGCCATTTGTCTTTCTTGAAAGTATCGAGATTCCAAAGAAACTGCGCCGTGGTGGTGTGGCGCGTCGGATCGGGCATGCAAATCTTGCCCATCCATTTGGGATGCAGCAGGTCGTCCCAGGTCTTTGGCAGATCCGCGGGCTTCACCAACTCGGTATTGTAGAGGATGCTGATCGGCAGCACGCGCCAGGGCGTGATCAGGCCATCTTTCTCGCGCACGGCGGCAGGGAATTTCTCCGACGACGGCGGGATATTTTTAGCGAACAATCCTTCGGATTTCATGATCAATTGCACGCCGCGGTTGGCTTCGACCACGTCGAAACCTGGCCGGCCGGCGCGCCACTCGGCCAGCGCCCGCTCGGAAACCTTGGTGGAGTCGCCGCGCCAGTACTCGACATCGATGCCGTACTTGGCCTTGAAGCCCTTGTGCAGATCGTCCATCGCCTGGGGCACCACCGAGCCATAGACGATGACTTTACCCTCTTTTTTTGCGGCATCGATGTTGACCGCCTGGGCGAACAACGGCGCCGCGGGCGCGATCAACATGGCCACGGCGAGCGCCAGGACTATCCAACCAACCCGCAATCTTTCTTTCACAATACTCCTCCTTAACGACCTGCTGGTAAAAAAGCTATAGAAAGCCCAACCGGTCAAGTCAAGATGCTTTTTACAATACTATTTGGCGACAAAAAGCTGGCGGAAGTCGCTCTGCAACTTTTGCAACTGCTCTGCCGAAGGGTCTTCGAGCAAGCGAATGTTGGCCATGATGCGATCGGCGCCCGCGATATTGGGGTAGACACCGGGAGCCAGAACAAACTCGTGGGTCTCGGCAACCTTCTTCTGCCCTTCCGCCGAACAGAGATAGTCCATCAAGAAGCGCGCGGCATTGGGGTTGGCCGCCTTGGCACTGAGGGCACTATCGCTCGGGTCGGCTAAGATTTGGTTGATTGGCGCAAAGCCAATCGGCCCTTTGGTTTGCGGCACGTACTGTATGTAGCTGATCCCGAGTGCGGCTTCGCCGCGGACAACTTGATTCGGCACGCTCGAATAGGACTCAACGAGCAGCGGCTTCTGCTTTGCCAAAGCGCGCACAAAATCCATCCATTTGTCACCCTTGAATTGCGACATGTTCCACAAATAAGTCGCCGTGCTCGCGTGGCGCGACGGGTCGGGCATGGAAATCTTACCCTGCCATTTGGGATCCAACAGATCGTCGAGCGACTTCGGCACGTCGGCGGCTTTCACTAGCTCAGTGTTGTAAAGAATCCCCACCGGCGTAACGCGCCACGCCGTCAGCTGGCCGTCTTTATCTTTGAACTTGGCGGGAAACTTCTCCGCGCTCGCGGGAATAAACTTGGCATAAACTCCATCGGCCTTACCCAGTGACAACGGCCCACGCGCGCCGATGACCATGTCAAAGCCCGGCTTGCCAGCGCGCCACTCGCTGAGAACCCGATCAATGACCTTGGTGGCATCGCCGCGCCAGTATTCGATGTTGACGCCGTACTTGGCTTCGAAGCCGGCCGCGATCAGCTTCATCACCTGCGGCACGATGGTGCCGTAGACAAAGACTTTGCCTTCTTTTTTGGCGGCGTCGAGGCTGACTTGCTGGGCTCCAACAGACTGAAGCGACAAAAGTGACACCGCAACCGCAACCCCAAAAGTCAGCTTATGATTCACCATAGACTCCCCCTATAAATTTTTGCGTGTTTTGCGTTTTTTGCGGCCATTCTTCACTTATGACACCAGTTCCCGCGCCATGCGCACCACTTGCTTGCGCGCCTCCTGCGTCCCCGTCGGCAGTAGCACCGGCAGATCGAGGCCGCCTTTGACGAAGGACTCCAACTGCGACCGACATTCCGCCGGCGTGCCGGCGATCGCATGGGCAAAGACAATCTCGTCGGTGATGAACTTTTTTGCCGCCTCCCAGTCGCGCTTCCCCACCGCCGCCGCCAGCGCCGGCTGGTCGATCTGGTTGCCGCCGAGGCGAATATTTTGCAAATGATGCACGTTGCGAAAAATATAGGCGAGAAACATCTTGCTCGCCTCGATGGCTTCGCGCTGGTTGTCGCTCACCGACGCCGTGACGAAGCCGGCGACGTCGACATCTTCCAACGACTTGCCGGCTTTCTTCGCGCCCTTGTCAATTTCACCCGCGCAATTCTTGATATAACCCGGAGCACAGCCGGCCGAGAGCAGCACGCCGTCGCCGATCTCGCCGCCCAGACGCAGCATCAAGGGCCGCACCGCGGTCAGATACATCTTGATCGGCGCCGCCGGAAAGAAGCCCATCTTGGCGCCGTTGATCTTGAACGTCTCGCCCTGAAAGTTGACGGTTTCGCCCTTTAAATAGCGGCGCAGAATATCGACATACTCGCGCATGGTCTTCAACGGATGGGGCGACTCCATGCCGGCTTCCTTGAGGGCCGCGGCGTTGCCAGTGCCGGGGCTGCCAATGACGCGACCGGGGGCGAACTCGTCCATGGTCGCAATCGACATCGCGGTGATAATCGGATTACGCGAGTAAGGACTAGCCGGGGCGGCGGCGACTTTGATCTTCTTGGTCGATGCCAAGAGCGCCATGGCCGTGGTCAGCGAGTCGCGGAAGCACAGGTGATCCGACATCCAGATCGACTCCATGCCGACGTCGTCGCCGAGCTTGGCGAGCTCGATCATTTCTTGAATCGAATAGAACCCGTCAAAACACAGACCCACTCGCATGATTAGAAACCCTCCCGCATGACCTTGCCCAAATCGCGCGGCCGCACGGTCGAGAGACCCATTTTCTTGAGCGTCAACCCCTCGCTGCGATAGTCGATGCCGTGCATCACCGACGCCAGCGTAATCAAAGCGTCGATCAACGGCGTTTTGACGCCGAGCGACCGGCCGATCTCAGCCATGGGCACCAATCCGTAGCCGACGTCTTCCTTGATGTAGCGATGGTCCAGCGACGGCGGCGCTTTGATCGTGCGGTTGGGCTCGCTCTCGTGAATCGCCCGGTAGACCGAACCGCTGGCGCGCGCCTCTTCGGTGGTCAGCCCAGACTGAAAGAAGATATCGACGAAGCGCACGGGGTCGAGCACCAGCCGTTTGACGATGTCCAAACGCTCTTGGTCGATTTTCTCAATCCAGGCGGCGACTGCCGGCGTGATTCCGTCACGGTAGTAGAGAAAATCGCCCTTGGTTTTCTCAATCCAGCCGGCGTTACCGAGCATGCCGGCGGGATGCATGATCGCATTGATATTAGCGAAGCCCGTCTCCAGGACGTCCTGAGCCCGGACAATGTTCGGATAAATTTCCTGGATTTCCGGCATGAGCGAGAACCCATCCGAGCCCGGAAACGCAGCACAGCGCAAATGGGTCGTGCGCCGGTAAATCTCCACCCGCGCCGGCCGCGGCATGCGGCAAATGTAGGTCAGCGTCACGGTCTCGCAAAGTTTAACCTTAGCTCGCAGGCCGCTGTGACGCAGGGTGTTGGCAAAATGCAGCGAGCCGCCGGTGTGGCCCGGGTTGAGCATGATCCGCTGGCCATCTTGCAGATAGCGCGCTAACCCGTTGGCGAGATACTCGTGCGCCACTGCCGGCGCACAAACAATGATCAGATCGACGCCGTCAATCACCGGCGGCAGATGCGGGCTGACGAAAAACGGCGAAGCGAATTTTTCTTCGCCGTTCTCCACCAACGTGATGCCGTCTTTCTTGCGGATTGGGTTGAGAGTTTCTTCCGTGCGCGAAAACAACCGCACTTCATAGCCGCGCAGCGTCAAATCGGCGGCAGCAGCGCAACCGCCGTTGCCCGCGCCCAATACTGCAATTTTCTTGATCGCCATGGATGAAATCGATTAACAGCAAGCGGTTATGGTTTTAGCCGTCCTTCGCCGCGCAGCTCCTGCTGCGCCAACTTCAAGATACGGTCATTGAGGACGCGGTCCAAGGTGAAGCTTTTGTCGACCAGCCCGGTGCGGATATCTTCGTCAAGCATTTGTTGCATACCTGGCACCGCCAGCGACAGATCACCCTGCAGGCCGGGCGAGTAGAGGTCCCAAGCCGCGCTGACGATATCGGGATCGCCCTGCAGCCCAGCTTCGTAGCCGGCCTTGATCGCTTCGCGCTTGTTGAACTTGGCGATCTGCATGCCCTGAATATACGCCTTGAGCATGCGCTTACTGGTCTCGGGATATTTCTCCAGCATCTCGTTGCGCGTCACTAGAATATTTTGCGGAATGCCGAGCGAATCGTTCATGTTGCTGATCACCGAATAGCCCGAGCGAATCAGCCGCACCGCATCTTCGGTGGGAAACGGCGCGGCAGCGATGATGCCCTTCTCGATCGCCGCGGCCCGCAGCACGGTGCCGCCAATTGCGCGCAGAATCACTTCTTTGTCGGGGGTTATGTTGTGCTTTCTCAAAAAAGCCTTGACGGCAAACTCGGAATAGCTGCCGGCGCCGGTGATGCCGATCGGCTTGCCCTTGAGATCCTCCACCGTGCGCGTCTGCTTGTTGCCAAGCATGATGTAATTGGTCGTGCCGGAGATGCAGCCGATGATCGACAAATCGAGGCCGCGCGCCTTGGCGCGAAAGATCGCCTGTGCACCGCCGATGCTGGCGAAATCGACTTCACCGGCGACCAACGCTGAGATCGCCGCCGGCCCGCCACGAATCAAAATCGGCTCGACGGTCAACCCCTGCTGCTTGAAAAACCCTCGCGCCATGGCGACCCGAAAAGGAATTTCACTATTCCAAGCCAGGCTTACGAAGACCATCCGAAAGGCCTTCTTCTCCTGCGCCAACGAATGCGCTGGCGCCACCAGCAACACCATCAAGCCTATCGTCAGTTGAATCGCTGTTTGAATCCCCATCACTCCATTACTACGCTACTCCAATACCGTAATCTCCCACTCGCGCCTCAGACCTTATCTGTCTTGCCTATTGCCCAATGCCTGTTCATCTCTTCGCATACACCGTCGTCTTGCCATCCTTGTCAAACGTCATCACGTTGTAAGGCTCCGGCTTACCGGCCTCCATCCCCGGCGAGCCGATCGGCATACCCGGCACAGCTAGCCCCAACACCGCCGGCTTCTCCTTGAGCAGTTTGTCGATGAGATCGGCCGGGACATGCCCCTCGATGATGTAGCCGTCAATCAGCCCCGTATGACACGACTGCAGTTTTTCCGGGATACGCTGCTTTTCCTTGAAATTGAGCAGGTCCCGCGCCGACAAAAACTTTCGATCGACCTGGAAGCCGTTGTTACGCAGGTGGACCACCCACGCCGAACAACATCCTCAGCCAGGGTCCTGATAGACGGTAATGGCCTTGGCGGCGGCCTTGGCCTGGGCCAGCAGACTCACCGGTAGCAACAGAAAAAACACCAACGCGGCGTATCGCCCAATTGTTCCGATCTTCACGGTGCTCCTTAGACGATGCAAATCTACAGATTCATTGACAGAAAAGCGAGCACTGCGATATCGATCATAGAGTTCGCCCGAGGAGGGACCGCCATGACAAAGAATGGGATGAAGGTGCTCGACAGCGATATGCACTTGATGGAGCCGGTGGACCTGTGGGACCGCTACATTGACGACAAATTCAAGGCCATTGCGCCGCGCGGGCTCTCCAGCGAAAACGTCCGCGATCTGCGCATGGCCCATCCCGACGGCCGCCCGTGGGGCGTGTATCGATCCAACGGCGTGCGCAGCGGCGCCCCCAACCGTGGCCGCAACTTCAATCGCAACCAAGGCATCTATCGCGATCACTCGGAGCGTGGTTGGACGGCCGAAGTGCAGCTCGAAGCGATGGACGTCGAAGGCATCGACGTTGCCGTGCTCTATCCCACGCGCGGGTTAAACGTCCTTAGCGAACCCCAGATGGACGCCGATTTCGCCGCCGCTCTGGCGCGCGCCTATAACAACTGGCTCTACGACTTTTGCGAAAAGGATCCGCTGCGCCTGCTCGGCGCCGGCATGATCTCCACGTTTGACATCGACGACGCCGTCAAAGAAGCGCACCGCTGCGTAACAGAGCTGGGTTTTCGCGCCGTCTTCATGCGCTCGAATATCTTGAACGAACGCAACTGGCACGATCCCTATTACGAGCCACTCTGGTCCGCCCTCGAAGAGTTGGCGGTGCCCGTGGGCTTTCATGAGTCGTCGTCTTCCGCCGGGCGTCAGACCGGCGACTGGTTCGAGCCCAACTTCATGCTGCGCCGCGCCGTCGCCCAGCCCATGGAGCAGATGTTAGGGTTGGTCGCCATTTGCGCCGGCGGTGTCTTGGCGCGCCATCCCAATTTGCGCGTCGCTTTTCTCGAAGCCAACTGCACTTGGCTGCCGTGGCTCCTCTGGCGCCTCGACGAAGGTTGGGAGCGCGAGGGCGATATCTGGGCGCCGGAAATGACGATGAAACCGAGCGATTACTTCAAGCGCCAGGTGTTCGTATCCGTGGAACCCGATGAAGCCGGCGTAAAGTATGTTATCGATTACATCGGCACCGAGCGTCTGGTTTTCTCGACGGATTACCCGCATGGCGATTCCAAATATCCCCATGCAGTGGAGAATTTCTTGGAGCTCAAAATCGGCGACCTCGACAAACGGAAAATTCTCTGGGACAACTGTGCTGAGTTTTACAAAGTCACTTAGTTATAGTCTTCGTCACGCGATCCGACGCCCCCCCCCTTTTGACAAAGGGGGTCAAGGGGGGATTTTCCTAATGCGCTGCGTTCAAATCCCCATCTATCCCGCTTTTCCAAAGGGGGAAGTCGGAATTTGGCTTGCGCGTAAACCGCTCCCCTGCTAACAAGAGAAACCTTCCAACCGAAAGAAGCAATCCCATGGCAACTCCCAATCGAAGACTGAGACTCGGCATCGTCGGCCTCGGCGTCGGCGCCTCAGAAATTTTGCCGGCGATGGAACAGATTCCGGAATTTGAGCTGGTTGCGGCGGCGGACGTCAATCCGCGCGTGATGGCGACATTCCAACAACGGTATGGCGCCAAGACCTACGACAGCATCGACAAGCTCTGCGCCGACCCCGACGTCGAGGCGGTCTGGGTGTCGACGCCCAATCGCTTTCATGCGCCGCACACGATCATCGCCGCCAACGCCGGCAAACATGTCGTCGTCGAGAAACCGATGGCGATCTCACTGCAAGAGGCCGAGCAGATGGTCGAGGCATCGATCAAAAACAAGATCAAACTGCTGTGCGGTCATACCCAGAGCTTTGGGCCGCATATTCGCACGATGCGTAGAATCATCCGCTCCGGCGAGCTGGGCCGCCTCTGCGCGCTGCACGTTTGGGCTTACACGGATTGGATGCTGCGGCCGCGCACAGCGGACGAATTGGACATCAATCAAGGCGGCGGCGTGCCCTACCGCCAGGGGCCGCACCAGATCGATACCCTGCGGCTCCTCGGCGGCGGTCTGGTGCGCAGCGTGCGCGGCGCCACCGGAGGCTGGTTCAAAGGCCGGCCGATCCCCGGCTACTATTCGGGATTCATGGAATTCGAAGACGGCACACCGGCAACTTTGATGCACAACGGCTACGGCTATTTTCTCGCGTCGGAATTGGTTCCCTGGGGTGGCCAGAATAGCCGCTACAGCGAAGCCGAGCGCGCCAAGATTCGCAAATCTTTGCTCGACGGCACGCGCAACGAAAACGCCGACAAAGACGCCATGCGCATCGGCGGCGCCAACGAGGGTGAAATTCGCGATCGCAGCAAAGCCAAGCCGTGGCAGCCCAACGACCTCGGCATTCTCGTTGCCACCTGCGAAAAAGGCGACATCCGTCAATCGCAATACGGCTTGTTCGTCCACAGCGACGAAGGCACCAAAGACGTGCCGCTGGTCGGCGGCGGCGGTCCGTCGCGCCGCGCCGAGTTGATGGAGCTCTACAACGCCGTGGTGCTCGACAAACCGATCCGCCACACCGGCCCCTGGGGCATGGCGACCTTGGAAGTTTGTTTGGCGCTGATGCAATCGTCGAAGGAAAGAAAAGAAATTTACTTGAAGCATCAAGTGCCGGCGCCCGAGCAAGATTAAGAGTCGGAGATATCATCTCAAGGAGGCAAAATGTACAACGGACAAAAAACAGTCGACGTGCACGGTCACATGACCACCCCGGCGGTGTTCCGCCAATTCTTAGCCGAATGCGTCTCGCAGAATACGCCCAATCGCAAGCTCGACATGAGCGATGAGCAGCTCGAAGCAGCGCAGCAGCGTCATCTGAAATTCATGGACGACCGCGGCATCGACGTGCAGTTGATCGGCCCGCGCCCGATCGCCATGTGGCACTGGATGCGGCCGTTCTTGCAAGAGTTCTGGGCCAGGACGACCAACGACGTGATCGCGCGCATCGTCAAACTCCACCCCGACCGCTTCCGCGGCATGGCGCAGCTGCCGCAGTGCCGCGACAAAGACACGCGCAACTGCTTGCCCGAGTTCGAACGCTGCATCAAGGAACTTAACTTTGTCGGGGCCTACTTAAATCCCGACCCGGCGGGCGACAAGCAGACGCCCGGCGTGCATGAAGAATATTGGCATCCGCTCTATGATAAAGCCGTGCAGTTGGACGTGCCGCTGATGGTCCATCCGTCAATCACCTACGACCGACGGCTGGAGGTGATTCCTGCCAACTATCAGATGAACAATTATCTGGAAGAGTTCGTCGCGATGAATCTCTACATGCACAGCAAGGTTTTTCAGACGTTCCCGAAACTGAAGATCGTGATCTGCCACTGCGGCGGCGGGCTCCATCGCTTCATCCCCAACGACCACCACGTCGGTCAGGGCGATTCCAGTAATAATTTATATTACGACTCCTGCGTCTACGACGAAAATTATCTAGAGGCGGCGATCAAACAGCGCGGCGTCGACCAGGTGCTGTTCGGCACCGAGTCCCCCGGCTCCGGCGGCGCCGTGCGCAAGGATACCGGCAAACCGTCTGACGACATGATCCCGGTGATCGACAAACTGGCGTTCTTGAGCGCGGAAGATAAGATGAAAATCTTCCAGAAAAACCCGCTGAAGGTTTTTACAAAAGTGAAGATATAAGGAGAGCCTCGCGCAAAGGCGCCAAGGACGCAAAGTTCAAACACGTATTTTTCTTTGCGGCCTTTGCGTCTTTGCGCGAGAAAACCTTAAGCTTCTTCGCGGTACAATCTGAGCGCCTCGAATAGCGGCCGGTCGCTCACGGAAAAAAGAATCGCAGGATCTTTTGACGAGTTATTCTTGAAACGGTGCCAATAGTTCGTTGGCACGTTAAAGCAGTCACGCTCCGCCCAATCGAGCCCATTCCCGTCCGTCCTGCTCTTACCGATCTTCGTTACGCCCGCGCCGCGCGCAACGTGATAAACAGTATTGCAGCTGTGGCGATGGCTTTCGGTTTCTTCGCTGGGGCGGAGCATCTGAATCCGGCAGTGGAGCGACGCCGTGGTAAATCCGCCGGTTTGCGGATCGACGTAGTCGGCAATTACGCCATCATAGGGATCGCTTTCACCTGCCGCGTTGAGTTCCTCTAGTAGTGCCAACGATTCCTGCCAACGATAGCGCACCGGATACGGACCCGGGTTATCAATCACACCTTTCGCCCGCAGCGCGCCTAAACGCTTCTTGTAGTAACCGTCGGGCTTCGTCACCGGCTGTGAAAAGCTGTCAGGGAAGCGTTCGTTTTGCCAGACATCGAGCAGCTGCATCAAGGTCGAGTCCATCGCCGTAAACCAGATCGCCGGATCTTTGCCCGTGTTGGTTGTGCCGTGCCAAGTCCAACTGGGCTGGGTCAGCAAATCGCCCGGCTCCATGAACTGCTGCTCACCTTCGGCCGTCGTATAGAGGCCGCCGCCTTGGATCATGAAGTAGACCGAGGTCGCAGTGTGACGGTGCGAGTCGGTGACTTCTCCCCCGTTCACATGCTGCAACATCGCCGCAAACGTCCGCGTCGCGCCGAGCGGAATCGTGTCGGTGGAATTGGTCATGTGCAGCGTGCGCATGCGCATGACGTCATCGAGCGGCGCCAGCTCGCCGGCTTCGGTTAGCAGCGGCGCCATATCGCTCCAACGCCACACGGCCGGCAAAATCTCATCGGGCCGCGCCGGCCCGCGCCCGCGCTCCCAGGCGCCGCGCAGGGAGTGGGCCTGCACGCTTGCGTTCAGCGATGCAATTCGCTCCTGAAGGTCGCTGGCATTACTCTTAGACATAAGAAGTTTTCACCACGAAGGCCACGAAGGGGGAGCAAAGAAAAATCTTCTCCGAACTTCGTGTCCTTCGTGTGCTTCGTGGTGAGTAAATCCTAATTCAAATGAAAGAAATTCACCGTGTTATCGACCAGCATCTTCTGCTTCTCATCCTCTGGCACCCCCGAGAACATATCGGCAATCACTTTCCGCGAGTTCGGCCAATCGCCGGCCGAGTGCGGGAAATCGTTGCCCCACATGACTTTGTCGATGCCAATGTCATAGCGCAGCCGAATACCAAGCCGATCATAGATGAAGCCCCAATAGAAATGTTCCCGGAAGTATTCGCTCGGTTGCCGCTCCAGTGGTTTCAAATCGAAGTAACGCTGCATCCAGTACTTGCTCCGCTTATAAACGTCATCGAGTTGGTCATAGTAATACGGCAACCAGCCCATTTGCGTTTCCGCCCAATAGATCTTCAGCTTCGGCAGGCGATCCAAAACGCCCGACAGCAGCAACTGCACCGCGTTTAGACCACTGTTGCCGCCGAAACGGGTCAAGACACGGATTGGGTCGCCGCCAAAAGCAACTTCACCCGGATCTTTCTCATACTTGAACAAGGGTCCGTCGGGCAGCTGCATCGACACATGCACGGAGAGCGGCATCTTGAGATCGATGGCCGTCTGGTAAAAGCGGTCGTCCTCAAGCGTTGGATGCGACTTGCCGCTGGGAAAGGTGTTGAGCATCATCCCCTTCAACCCAGCTTTGGCGCAGTACTCCAGCTCCTTGATAGCAGCATCGACTGAATGGCTCGGCAGCGCACCAAGCGCAATCAAGCGCTCACGATTTGCGGCGCAGTATTCTTCGGCGAGAAATTCGTTGTAAGCGCGAATCACCGACAGATAGGCGTCGTCGTTCTTAATACCGCGCCAAAAAGTCAGATTGGTCGCCGACGTGTAAAGAATCTCGCCGTCGACGCCGTCTTTTTCCTGCTCCATCAAGCGCTGCTCCGGCGCCCCCGCACCCTCCGAGCCCTCGTAGCTAACCCCGCGCAGCTCGTGTCGCTCGTAGGGCTTGCCAGCGATCGCCAACCCAACAACATACATCGGCCGCCCTTCGATGATGATGCCATCGCCGCCATTGGCAAGCTTTACCAAGCGCGGCGCCCGATCGCGATACTTGGCAGGGACTCGATTGGTCCAGCGCTCAGGAGAAATTTCTAGATGCGAATCCCCGGAAAAAAGACGATACTTATTTGCCATTACTCAAGCCTCCGAATCACTATCCCTTGAATTCTTTAACTCGAAACCGCTTCAGGCCTCACCGCGGCGTCTGCAACCATTTCTCCGGCTCCAGCCCCGGCCGGTCTTTGTATTTCTCAGCGATCGCCCGCACCTTCGGATGATCAGCGGTCGTAATCCTGCCATCTTTGTAAACGTACTTGTCGCCGATCTTCAAATCGCCGCCGCGCAGCTCTGCCGAGATGTGCATCAGATAGGGAAACGTCTTGCTGCGCCGGCTATTGCCCATGTGGAAATGAAAGCTGCTCCAGTGGTGATGTTCGATGAAATGTCGATACGGCGCATTTGGGCACTGGTGCGGTTCCAAGATCGCCGAGGGATGCACGCCGCCGTGGAAGCCGCGCACTTCGTAGGCGGCGTCGCCCAAATATTTTGAGATGAATTGGTAGAAGCGCGTCAGCGTTTCCGCTTCAGCGCCGCCTTCGAATTTTTTGATCTGACCCTTTTCGATGAATACTTTGACCGGCTGCTTGAACGGACACGGCACGCCGATATGGCGCGCCCAGATCACGCCGATCTCGTTGATGATGCCGACGCCCTCGGCGTCACGCGCCCGTATCGACGACCAGACGCCCTCGGGAAACGGGCAGTAAACACCGATGTCGCGATAGTGCGCGTAATCGTCCATGTCTTGCGGCTTTACGACGTAGCCTTCGATGTGCGAGCCGTTCGCATGGGTCATCACCCATTTCTCGCCGGGAACGGCCAGCGCGCAGGCTTGCTTGCGAATCTCGGAAACCAACTCGTAGGGCGTCAATCCCCAGTTGCTGGTCAGCAGCGAACCCGTCGTCGCCATATTTCGCGCGTAATTTATGTTGTTCTCTTCGAGGATGTCGGCCGTCTCACGCAGCTCTTCTTCAAACGTCAGATCCACCGAGTTGCTAATGATACAGTCCGCCGACTTCATCGCGCCGGCGACGATCGGCGGCACACGCCAGGCTTTGCCCGGATCGGCGCCGGCGCCCCAATACACCATCGGCCGATAGGGAATATCGCACCAGACCACCGTCGCATCGGCACCGCGCTGGACAATGGCCGAGTGCAGCCACGAGATGACTTCAGAGTCGACGATATTCACGCCGCCGTAAACGCCGTCATTGGCTGCGACCAACAACACGTTCATGCCGGGCTTTACTTTGGCGCAGTTGTCGACCAAGTCGGCGACGGCGACAGCCGCTTGCTTGGGAATTAATGGAACAGACCCCACGCTAACCTCCCATCCGGAACGTTTCGTGTTTCGAGTTCCGAGTTTCGGGTTCAAACTCGAAACGCAAAACCCGAAACTCGAAAGAGATTCTTACGCCACCTTGGCTTTGGTTCTCGCCGCCTCCACCAACGGCCGATACTTTGCGCACAAAGCCTTCCACCCCTCAGCCTTCTGTTTCGCGCGCTCGATGGCCGTGTCCGAGAACTTCACGATCGGCGTGCGCGCCGGACCTGGGTTCACGTAGCCGGCAAATTCGATCGGCAGTTTCGCCGTCGCACCTTCGTTGCCACCGGGCCGTTCGCCGCCGGCCGCAGCCATGATTTCAGCAATGACGCCGATGGCTTCTTGATCCTTACCGTCGCGGCACAGATTTCGCAGATGCAGCACTGGCCATGGCCCCATCCACGAGTCGATCGACCAGCAGCCTGCCGAACCCATGCGATAGAACGGCACGAACTGCGCCTGGTTTGTCATAACGCTGATCTTACCGCGGATGATGTCCATGAGGCGAATAAACTCGCGGGTGTCGCGGTGGCTATCTTTCATGCCGACGATGTTCGGCCGCTTTACGAGCTGAGGGAAAACCGATACCGGAATTTTGACCTTGTGGTTGACCGGATTGTGGTAGATCAAAAAAGCCAGCTTGGGAAACATCTCACTGATCTGCGTGTACCAATCGGCCATGTATTCCGGCGACTGCGCGTCGTAGTACGGCACACCGAGCAGTGTGCCATCGCCGCCGATGTCCTGGACGAACTTCAGCCGCTCGACCACTTCACGGGCGTTGGGGCTGGTGGCACCGATGAACAGCGGCACGCGCTTTTTCACCGCGTCGACCGCAGCCGCGGCGAGGGTTTTATATTCATCCCAGCTCAGGTTGTAGCACTCGCCGAAACTCCCGGTGGTCGTGATCACGTCGATGCCGTCGTTGATCATCTTGTCGACGCCGGCTTTGAGACTGTCGACATCGATCGTATTTTTTGAAGTCAGCGCGGCCGCATCTTTGGTCGAGAACGATGGCATCATCGCCATCACGCCCTGAACGTCTTTCGCTGTTACCATAAGTGGCCTCCTAAAATTGGAGATATTTCTCATGTCATAGCTGGAAACCCTTCTGCTTGTAAAGCAGTCCTAAGTCTGTTTGCGATGAGTTCTAGTGTTTTGGTACAACCAAAGAAAATTCACGGAGGGACAGGTCGCGACCTGTCCCTACCGCGACGGAGGTCGCCATGGCGAAACCTGCTGTTAATGAACCCAAAGACCGCACCGAACTACACCGAAAATTCGCCGAGCTAGGCTTACGCGGCTACTGGCAAGCCGACCGCAATCACGAACGCATGGAGCCCAAACTGTGGCGCTGGAAAGACGTTTACCCGGCCTTGCTCGAAGCCGCCGATGTGATTCGCATTGGGCCTGATTCGTTTCGTCGCAACGTCGGTTTGCAAACCGGCAGTAAAACCCTCGCCATGGGTTTTCAAATCGTCCTTCCCGGCGAGGCTGCAGCGGCGCACCGTCACACCAACACGGCGCTGCGCTTCGTCGTCAAAGGCGGCGGCGCGTATACGACTTCCAATGGCGAGCCCATGGTGATGGAGCCTGGCGATTTGCTGATCCAACCGAACTGGGTGTGGCACGACCACGTCAACAATTCTAAAGAACCGATCATCTGGATCGACGCTCTCGACGCCGGTCTGGTGAATTTTCTCGACGCCCACATTTTTCGCGAAGAGTGGGCCGAAGGAAAGCAGCAGCCGCTGACACGCGGCCACGGCGCCGCACGCCGCCTGTTCGGCACCGCGCGCAAACCGCAGGTCGACTACGAAGGCGCCGCCGGCGTCCCCTACCACTACAAATGGGCGGAAGCGTTGGAAGCGATGAAAGAATTAGCCGAGCAAGGCCAGAACGACCCCTACGACGGCCTCTACATCGAGTACAAAAACCCGGTCGACGGCGGCCACACGTTTCTCACCATGACTTGCTATTTGCAGATGCTCCAACCCGGCCAAGAGACCAAGTTCCATCGCCACACCGGCACCTACATGTACCACTGCGTCCAGGGTAAAGGCGTCACGATGGTCGACAAAACCAACGCGGCCGAAATGCAATGGGACGAGCACGATAGCTACACCGTCCCCTCCTGGCGCTGGCACGCGCACAAGAACTTGTCGAAGACCGAGCCGGCCATATTGTTCTCGTTCACCGATCGCCCGCTGCTGCAAATGACCGGGCTGGATCGCGAAGAGGTTTCTTAGATTGGCAGCTGATGAAATTGATTCAGCGTGTCGCAGCGGACGTTTGGGGCGGATCAAGAGAATTTCCGAATCCTGTGAGCTTTGCGCCCCTTCGTCTTTGCTCAGGACAGGCTTTGCGCGAGACAACTCATAGTCCTCAATCAAATTGACACCCGCTCACCCCTTTGTTATTCGATGAGCTGACGCATTGATTTCCCCAGGAGAAAAACCATGAAAAACGGTTTCAAAGCGATGGATTCGGATATGCATGTTATGGAGCCCTGCGATCTGTGGCAGAGGTATATTGACAAGAAATATCTCGACCGCGCGCCCATCGGTTTGAACCGACACAAGCGCGATCTCGGCGTGCAGGTGGACGGCAAGATCATGCCGAAGCCAACGCCGCGACCCAATCCCGAACTGCGGCCTTTGCGCGAAAAGATTCTCAACACCCGCTATCAGGAAGAAGAAGCGCGCGACTTCGACAACGTCGCGCAGGTTCGCGCCATGGACAAAGAAGGGCTCGACATCGCGATTCTCTACCCGAGCCGCGGTCTGTTCGTCCTTGCCGTCGATGGGCTCGACCCCGACCTCGCTGCGGCCATCGCCAAAGCGTACAACGATTGGATGTTCGACTTCTGCAAAGTCGCGCCGGACCGCATGTTCGGCGCCGGCATCATTGCGCCGCATGACGTTTCAAGCGCCGTGGAAGAGACTCGGCGGTGCGTCAAGGAACTAGGCTTCAAGAGCGTGCTGGTGCGGCCGAACCACGTCAACGGCAAGATGTGGAGCGACCCCTACTACGATCCGCTTTGGGAAGAATGTCAGAAGCTCAACATCCCCATCGGTTTCCACGAAGCTGGCCGGGTCTATCTGCCGCAACCCGCGATCTCGGAATTGATACCCAGCTTCGCCATGTTCAACACCCTGTCGTTCCCGATGGCCAATATGTTTACCTGCGCGGACATGATCTACGGCGGCGTCATGGAACGTTTTCCGAAATTGAAAGTTGCCTATCTCGAAGGCAACTGTTCGTGGCTGCCGTGGCTGCTCTGGCGTATGGAAGAATACGGCGAGTTGACCGGCGTCGCCGAGCACCCGCAGATGAAGCTAACGCCCTTGGAATATTTCCAGCGCCAGTGCTGGGGTGCCGTGGAGTGCGACGAGCATGTCGCCAAGTTCATCCCAGAATTCGGCCTCGAAGATAATATCGTCTTCTCAACCGACTACCCGCATCTGGACGTGAAATACCCCCACGCCGTCGAAAGCCTGCTAAAGCAGCCCTTCAGCGATCAGATGAAGCGGAAATTTCTGTGGGATAATTGCGCGAGACTATACGGGTTCGGGTATTAAAATAGTTTCGGGTTACGAGTTCGGGGTTTCGAGTTCTCTGGGCGACAACCCGAAACTCGGAACCCGAAACCCGTAACCGATCTATCGCCCCTTCACGGCGTTGATAAACTGCGCATCGTAATACGCCGCCAGCTTGTCGCCCTTGTTCAGCTTGAAGCCAAACAGGTTGCGCAGGTCGAGGACGGTTTGCAGGCCCTTCAAATTCAAATCACCGGTGGCCGATATTTCATTGACGGCATCTTCGGCTTGTTTGGGATTCAATTTCAAACGTTCGCCGACGATCTTGATCGCTTCGGCGCGATTTGCCGGCTCCCTCACCCAGGCCGCCGACTTGAGCCATGCGCGCAAGAAAGCGTGGATGGCCGCCTGATTGTTCTCAGCCCAAGCGCGATTGACGGCAAAGACCGTGTTCGGGTAGTCAGGCAAAACCGCTTTTGAATCGCCGATGCGGCGCATGCCGGCGGCGAGGGCCTTGGCATCCACGGGAGGATTCAACACCGCCGCAAAGGTTTCACCCTTGATCATCGAGTCGAGACGCGCGCCGGTGGCGCCGGCGGCAACCAGCTCGTAGTCGCCCTTGGTCAGGTCCAAACCATTGGCCAAGAGCACCCGCCGCAACGCCAAGGCGAAAGCGGTGTCCACAGCATCCGCCGCCAACTTCTTGCCCTTCAAATTGCTCCAGCTCTTGATCTCGGGGCGGACAAAAATCGGCAGCACGGTGTAATCCGAGATCTGCCCCACCGCGACAAGCTCCGCGCCCTCTCGTCCCGACCAGGCAAGCACGTTGTCGAAGGCGGTGGAAACCATTTCGTAGTTTCGCTGGCTCAGCCCGCGCATCTGCGCGGTCGAGTTGGGCGTAACCGAAGCATCGATCGTAAGTTTCTCTTCGGCAAAGACATCCTTGGCCTGGCCGACCACCGTCGCCGCATCGACGCGAAAAACGTTCAAGCGAATAGTCTGCGGCTCAGTCAATTTCATAGGGGTCCCCGAGGCGCAGCCTACGAATGCAAGCGCAGCCAACAGCATGAGCAACCAGTTCCGTTTCATCAAATTGCCTCCTAATGTCCCCATGAACACTATTCTCTTGGAATCACTCCGAATCGTCAATTCCGTAGGGTGCGCCGTGCGCACTATCTGAACCGGTGCGCACGGCGCACCCTACGCGCTATCTCTGGCCAAGCTTTTTGAAGAACCCTTCCTTTTCCAACTCCGCAACAAAGCGCATGTCGGCCACGTCTTCGTATTTCAACGCGCGAATCTTAGGGTCCTTCTCGCCGAGACTCGCAATCAAAGTGTTGATCCCGCCACGGCTCACGTAAGGAATAAAGTCGAAAGCAGCACTGTATTGATTGTAGGCGTCTTCGAGCACCTCGATGTCAGTGAGCCGCGAATATTTCTGGAGCGCGCGAATGCCGGCAGTCTTGTTGGTCTTAAAGACGTGCAGCCCCTCCCCCAATGCGCGCACCATGCGCTTGGTGTTGTCCGGATTGGCCTTGACGTAAGCCCGAGTGCTGGCCATGACCGTCGATGGATACTCAGGCCCATCGGTGCCGAGGTTGAGCAACTCGACCAGGCCTGCCTTCTTCGCCCGGCTGCTGGTCGGCGGCGACAACGCGCCGGCGTCGATCTGACCGGCGAGTAAGGTCGTCAAAATATTCGGCACCTCACTCAACTGTAAAAAGGAATATTCATTGGCAGCCAAACCGGCTCGATTGACGGCAAACAACGCGGCCGTATGCGTCGATGAACCGATGCGCGTGATGCCGATCTTTCTGCCTTTCAGATCGGCGAGCCGTTTCAGCTCCGGCTTCGCCATGATCGAGAACACAAAACGATTGATACCTTTGCAGAACATCACCAAGTCTGCGCCGGCGCCGACCGCCTGTATGCTATTCAGCGCATCTGCCGTCGTATAGTGAATCTCGCCAGCGAGCATGGCTTGAATGGCTTTGGACGTCGACGCGATGTGAATAAATTCGATGTCGAGGCCGTGTTTTTTGTACAGGCCCTCTTCCTGCGCCGTCCAGATCGCCCCCATCACACCGCTGATGGCGCCCCAGTTGAGGCGGACTTTGTTTTGCGCGCCGGCCAAGGAAGCCGCGAGCAACTGGCTAAAAAGGATCGCACCAACAATGAATCGCTTCATGCCTCAGCCTTGTGCTACATACAAAGAGGGGCCGACCAGCCGGTCGCCCCTACAAATCTTTTTTGCGTTCTCTGCGTTCTTTCCGGTTGATCAAGCCCGATTTCCGAAACCCGGGCTTTTTGCGGTTACCTATTCCGAACCTCTAAGCCCACCGCGCCTCTGCGCGAGATATTCCGAATTCTTCAATTCGCCGCGACCCACGCGGTCAAAACCGACGGCGTATCCTGCAGCACCGGCTCCCACGACTCGCCGCGGTCGCGCGTCACATACAGCCCGCCTTTGCCCGTGATGCGCGCGTCGAAGCCGTAGCCGCGCGCGCCATCGCCCATGCCGCAGAAAAGCGAATTCTTGTCGGTCGGATGGTGCACCAGCACCCACGGCATCCAGGGATTCTCTTTTTCCAATCCCTTGGTCGTGATGCGCCAGCTCTCGCCATAGTCATCGCTCAAGAGAATATGTCCCAGTGGCGTATGCTTGTCGCGCCGCCAAACACCCGGAGAGCCTTTGCCGCCGCATAAAACCATGCGACCGCCGGGCATGAAGTGCCACTCGTGGGAATAGCTGTGCAACTCGGTGAATGCCCAGGGCATGCCGGTCTCGGCGCGCCGCCAGTGCTCGCCGCAATTGTCGGTGCGGAAAAAGCCGCGCGCCGACGAAACGAAATAGCGTTCTTTGCTGCCCGGCAGATTTTCGATGTAGTGCATATCGACGTAGTCGATGCCAATGCTGCGGTCATACCAGGTTTTGCCGCGATCGCGGCTGAGCAGCACGCCGCCATGCTCCAACAAAACCCAGATTAAATTCTGATCGTCGGGATGCACAAAGATATGGCGCACGTGGGGAAACTCGATGCCCTTCAACTGCGCCGGCACGCCCCATTGGCTTGTCACCTCTTCGCCGAAATCGAGCATGCTGTCGAGCGGCTCGAATTTCTTGCCGCCGTCTTCGCTGCGAAATAGTCGGATCGGCCCGATGCCCATGTAGACCACGCGCTCGTCGTGCGGATCGATGGTGAACGTGCGCACGTCGCCGTCCATGATTTTTGTCCAGCTCTTGCCGCCGTCTTCCGAGCGGTAGCCGGCATCGAAGGCGACGGCTGCGAAGAGCAGCTCCGGCCGCTTCACGCCGCCGATGATATGTTCCAGCGTCTTGCCCTGGAAAAACTCGCCGACGGTGTTGAAGCTACCGCCGCGGTTTTCCATGACTTTAAGTCCGCCATTGTGAGCGATGTAGTAGCGCAGCGAATCAGCCATATCTGCCTCCTATAGCAACGCTAACGTTTGCCGCTATCCAACCTTTGCCTGTTTGACGGGCCCAGCCAATGTCAGTCGCTCAAACACCAAACCAATCGCCCCTTCGGCGTCCGCTTTGTGCTCACCGGCCCGCGCGCCGCCGCTCGGATGGTGCGGGATCTCGATCAACGGCAGATCCGGCAAACCGAAAAACTTCGCCTCGGTGCGCCCCAGTTCCATGAAGATCGACTGGCATAGCGTCACCGTCGGCTTTCCTTTCTTTTGTAGTTCGATGGCGTCGTGGACACTCCACGACGTGCACGACCCTCAAGCGCCCAAGCCGGTGATGACGGCATCACAACGGCTTACGAAATCCTCCATGATCGGCTTCGGTGCGCCCTGCATGTGGCTCGGCTTGGTTTTAAAGAAGACTTCTTTGGTGGCGTACTTGGCTTGAATCAACTTGGCCAACTCTTGAAACATCGCCGTCGAGTTGGACTGGCCATTGTCAATGATGCCGATGACCTTGCCTTCCAACGTGTCCAATCCGGGCACTAGCGGGCGGCTTTTCGTGTTCACCGCCGCGCGCGGGTCGAGAAATTGCAATTTTGCCATTGAAAACCTCCTGAACCCTTCGTTTAAAAATGCGGATCCGTCGTTCTATATAGGCAAACTCAAGCCACCGCTGCAACCATTTGCAATTGACAGAGTGCATGGTTTGTTTTACGGCTAGACTGCGATGGGTCCGACTATTCTTGTTTCCGCTTTCCTCGTTTCCGCTTTCCTAATTTCATGCGCCGCGCCATGCGCGGCGCAGGTCGCCACGGTCCGCGTCGGCACCAACTCGCCGGCTAGCGCGGAATCGGTGCTGTTCACCATCGCCCGCGACGCCGGCGTCCTCAGACAGAACCAGCTCGACGTCGAAGTTATTTTTATCGGCGGCGGAACTTTATCAATGCAGGCGTTAGTCGGCCGCAGCTTGGACCCCTCGGCCTGGTGCGGATCGGCCAGAGAAGCGGTTTGAACTTGCTGCTCGATTTCATCGAAAAAGATATCGAGTATCAGCAGGTCGCGATCATCACTCGCGAAGAGAGGCTCAAGAGCCGCGCCGACGTCGTGCGCCGCTTCATGAAGAGCTACCTCGACAGCGTACGCTTTTGCAAAACGCAAAAACAAGTCGCCATCCGCGAAACCATGAAGCGGCTGCGCACCCACGACCGCTCCATCGCAGAATTCGACTACAACCAGCGGGCTCGGGCTTTGCCCGACGACGGCAAACCGAGTATTAAAGGAAAGCAGCTCGCATTGGACGACATCGCCAAAGATAATCCAAAGGCGAAGAATTTGACCGTGCAGCAATTGATTGATCTGAGCTTTTTGCCATGGGAAGAATTGACCACGAAGGCACGAAGATCACGAAGATAGGAGAAGAAAATCTTTTCCGAACTTCGCGTCCTTCGTGCCTTCGCGGTGAACTCGTATTTTCTCATTAGCCAAACTTGTCGCCAACCCAGTAGGAAAACGCGAAACCCGAAACAGTTCTTTCGAATCTAACGGCAAGCGAGACTCGCTCTGTCGCGCAATACCCACTCACCGCTGCTTGCGTATCCGGTCGTCGTCGCCTGTCTGAGCGCGCACCTAGGCTCGCTCGACAGCGCCATCAATATTAGTTTCCCGTCGATCACCGCGGCATTTTCCTTGCCCGTCACGGCGATTCAATGGGTCGTCATCGGTTATGTTTTGACCCACGGAAGTTTGCTGCTCGGCTGCGGCGGGCTGGCCGATCGCTGGGGCCACAGTAGACTACTCACCTGGGGATTATTGATCAGCGCCGTCGCTTTCGCCGGCTGCGGCTTGGCGACGCACTACAGCTGGCTCGTCGCCTGTCGCATCGTCCAGGGTCTGGGCGCTGCGCTGATCTTCGGCAGCGCACCGGCGCTGGTGACCCTCGCTGTGCCGGGCGAGCAACGCGGCCGCGCCTTGGGCATTTATCAAATGAGCACTGCGGTCGGCTACGCCGTCGGTCCACTGCTGGGCGGTATGCTCGTCGATGGCTTCAATTGGCGGGCGACGTTTCTGTTTCGCTTGCCGCCGGCGCTGCTGCTGGCCTGGTTGGCAGCGACAAAATGTCCCGCTCCTACCAAGCCCCAAGAAGCGCAACGGTTCGACTTTCTCGGCGCGCTGACACTCGCCGCCAGCGTCGCCGGTTGTCTACTCGCTTTGAGCCGGAGCCGCGCGCTCGGATGGTCGGCGCCCCTGGTTGTAACTCTGAGCTGCGGCGCGGTTGCCTGCTTCATCGGTTTTCTAGTCATCGAGAAGCGCAGCCCCGCGCCGGTGATCGACCTGCGGCTGTTTCGCAACATCGGTTTCGTCATCGCCAACCTGCTTTCGGTGATGGCCAATTGCGCCCGTTTCGCCATCGGCCTGCTGCTCCCCTACTATCTCATCAACGTGTTGCACTATCCCGCGACCGTCGGCGGCTCATTGATGCTGGCAACCTATGTGCTCACCATCGCCGCCGCACCGCTGGCGGGAAAATGGTCCGACCGCATCGGCACGGCGCTCTTGGCATCGCTCGGCCTCGCGGTGGAGGGAGTCGGACTCTGGCTGCTTGGGCAACTCGACGCGCAAGCAGGCTACATTCCACTGGCAATGACTCTCGTGGTCGTCGGCTTGGGGCTCGGCATCTTCGAGGCGCCCAACATGAGCTTTGTCATGGGCTCGATCCCGCGCAATCGACAAGGCGTCGCCGGCAGCATCGCCAGCATGATGCGCCCGCTCGGCATCGTCGCCGGCGCCAGCGGCTGGAGCATGCTGTTCGATTGGCGGCGCGCCGCCAACCCAGCCCAAGCCGCAGGCGCTTCGCCATTCCAAGACGTCTTCGTCGGCGCCGCTGGGTTGTGCGCTGTGGCTTGTTTCTTGTCGCTATTCCGCAGCGAGAAAAAAACCTAAACAATTTCAACTTCGCATCCGTTCGTCCTGGGCTTGTCGATGGCATCCTCTGAAGGTGTTAACGGAAGTCGCAATCCTGCCGGTGAGCTATTTTCGACAGTCGGTCGGCAGTGTAATATCGCTTGCAACCCCATGGACAAAATCGAGGAAACATTTTACGAGATCGCCGCCGGCGAGATCGCCTCGCGCACACCGCGCCCCGGCGTCATGGCGAAAGCGTTGGTCGAAACCAAGGGCGATCAGAAGCAGGCCATACTTCGCTATATCGAGCTGCGCGTCGCACAGCTTCAGGAAGAAGCCCAAACCAAACAGCAACCTAACCCAACCGGTGACACCGAGCTTCAGCGCAGAGATATGTATTGTCAATGCGAGCTTGTCGAATGGGGTCTGTTTCGCGACTATGAGTGGCAAGCAGAAATCAAAGATGACGTGCTCACCCTGCATTGCACAAAGACCGACGATGAGCTCAAAATCCCCTGCGATACAGAGGAATATGAACTGGACTTTGGCTGGTTCTCCAAGAGTCGCGTCGTCATTCGCTCGGGTGAGCGTGAGCTTAAACTACACGGTGAATCAGAAGATATCGCCGCAATCCGTGCTTGGTGGGAGGCTGGAGAGTCATCCTAGCAACGCGGTGTTTGCCGCAACTTACGGCAACCGCGGCTTAATTCAACGTCCGAACAGCTGGAAGCCTGGAGGAGCGCAGGCATCAGCGCAAATCGTTCGGTTTAATTCGCCGATGCTTGGCATCTCTTCGACCTTTTCACTGCGATTCGCAGAGCAGGGCGACCGCCGGTCGCCCCTACAAGGCGGCGTCGAAGCGGATATCTGTTGCCTTCGCTCCGGAACGGTTTCACTTCGATCGCGCCGCAGCGATGAATAATCCGGGCTAGGTATCCCGCACCACCGGGAAAAATAGCTCGTCGATGTTCGCCGGCTTTTTGGTTAAGCCCTGCTCAACGGAACAGCGCGCCAGCAGTTCGAGCATTTTGCGATTGGCTTTCAATCCCAGTGGATACGGATCGGCGCCATAGATCTCGCTTTGCTTTTTCAAATCTTCGCCGTCGAACATCAGATGGGCCTTGCTCATTTCCGCGGCCCATTCGTAGGAAAGCTCTTTGCTGCGTTGAAAGGTTTTGAAAAGTTCCAGCGCGATCCACGGGTGCTTCTCCAAGATCGCGCTCTTGACGATGACCATGTGGTTGGACGGCATGACGCCGGTCTTGCGGAAATAGTCCAAGGTAATTTGCCGGCCGCCGTCCTTTAGCAGCGGGCGAATGCGCGGGTTGCCGTCGATCTGCGTGCCGCCGTTGCGATCGATCGGTTTCATGCCGGAGGACTCTTTGCGCGTCACCGCGCGTATGCCATAGGCAGCATCGATCTCGCCGCGGTCGAGCATTTGATCCATGGTCTGCGATTCGTTCAACCAGTTGAGCGTGATCCCCGCCGGCGGTTCCTTGTCGAAGCCGAACACGCCGCTGTGGCTAAAGTCTTTCGTCCGGCCGTTGTACCAGGTGATTTCATTGGTGTTGATGCCGTAGAGCTCTTTGAAAAAAGAGCGCATCCACACCGCCGCGGTCATCGGATAGTCCGGCACCGCGACCCGTTTGCCGCGCAAGTCGGCGAGGGTTTCAATGCCGCTGTTGGTGTTGGCCGACAGCGTGTACCAGAGAAACGCCTTGGAGAGAAACACCGGCAGGCCGCTCCACTGCCATTTCGACCCGTCGCGCCGCTCGCGGGTGATCAAAAAATCGGAGATCGACATCTCGGAAACGTCGAACTCGTCGTAGCGCAGATTGCGATAAAAAAGATCGCCCGGCGGGCAGTAGACAAATTCCAGATTAATATGCTGCGGCTTGACCGCCCCCTGAAACAGCGGCTCCAGGCGCGGATTGCGCGAAAACCCCACGGTCAGTGTGATCATGTATGTGCTTCTCCTCGATTGTCGAAAGATGATCTCGCGCAGAGGCGCAGAGGGCGCAGAGAAAAATTTGGTTTCCGAACCCTGCGGCCTCCGCGCCTCTGCGCGAGAATATTTCTTGAGTCACCCTCTCGCTAAAATCGCAGCGTGACTGCCGTCCCTCGCTTGGCGCACTCTTTCTTGAACTCTTCGTGAATCGCCGGGTCCTGGTCTTTGTATTCGATCTGCGTGCCGCCAACGCGGATATCCTGATCGGTCTTGGATAAATCTTCGACCTTGTAGGTAAATCCCCAGGGTTTCAGCGCCAGGTAGCGCACCGGTTTGTTATCCGGATTGAAATGTTGATGAAACCAATTCGCCGGCGGCACCAGCAAACTTCCCGGTCGCCAATCGATGCGGATGCGCGGCCGCCCTTCCTCCCAGAGATAGGAATAACCTTCCCCCGAGAGAATAATCAGATGCGCGCCGGGACCGTGGCGGTGGCCGCGCGGATACGCGCCCGATGGATATTGCTCCAGATGCGCGCTCATGGTGTTCGCCGCCAGGTGCAAGCGAATCCCGGTTGCCCCCTTGCCGCGCGCGCTGCGATCGCGCAATCCGAAATCGCGCACGTCGGGAACGAAATTCGACTCCCATGTACGATATTCGACAATCTCTTTGCCTTTGCCGTTGTAATAACTGTCGTCGCCGCTGAAGCGGTCCATGAACGAAAATGCATTGCCCAGCACAAAGTCGAGATTGCGAAAGCGATTGATCATCGGCGGCGCATCGGTCAAAGCGACAAAGCGCGCCGGCTCGCTGCCCTGGGCATTGAAGTGCTGATGCCAAGTATTTAACGGCGGCGAAAACAAGCTGCCTTCCTGCCACTCAAAGCTCTGCTTTTTCGTGCCGTCGTTCCACACCGTCGTCGCGCCGCGCCCTTTGACGACGTAGATCAGTTGCTCAAATAGATAGCGTTGCGGCTGGGTCTCGCCCTTGGGCGGAATCTCGCAGACGTAGGAACCGCAGCTACGCCCCGAACCGACGAGATTGATAAACGTGCCACGCACACCCAAGCGCTGCCACGGCGCGACGGCGATTGTCGTTAAATCTTCGACGCAGTGGCCGCGCAGGATCGGTATTTGTTCCTGCTCTTGCCAGAGGTCATAGGGAGTTTTGTCTGAATAGGCCGCGGTTTTGGTTAGGTCCATTTTGCTTTTCCACGACGCGGTAACGAGTGGATTTTTGCTTCCTGCTTTGGAAAAGAGGGACTGAGGGGGATTTGTCCTTGCGCGTCGAAAATCCCCCCTTTTTCAAAGGGGGGATGCCAAGAATCAATCCAAAGAAAACCCATACAGCTTCGCTGCGTTCTCCGACAGCATCTTGCGCTTCTCTTCGTCGCTCACACCGGCGAAATCTTTTTCGATCTTCTCGCGCGAGTGCGGCCAAAAGGTCGCGCTGTGCGGGAAGTCCGACGACCACATAATATTTCCCACGCCAATCTCATGGCGATGCGCGATGCCGTAGTCATCGTTGATAAATGTCGCGTAGAGCTGACGCTTAAAATACTCCCGCGGCGACATCGTCAGCCGGGTTTCAAACGCGCTGCCGTGCACGCGCAGCGCGCGGGTCGCGGCGTGACCGTCGATGCGATGGAGGAAGTAGGCGAGCCAGCCGCAGTTCAATTCCGCCGCGACGACTTTCAAACCCGGGTATCGTTCCAAGACGCCGGAGAGAATCAGAGTCGCAAAGGTCGCCTCCGCTTCGTGCGAGTTGATCGCGCCGGCGATGAAGCGCTTCTGCGCGTTGGAGTCCCAATCGACCCAGCGCAGCCCGGCGAATTCGTGAATCGACAAAGGCATGCGCAAGTCCTGCGCCGCCGCCCAGAAATCATCATAAATTTCCGCGTAAAAAGGCATGCCGTCCGGCGGCGACGCCCAGATCATGGCGCCGGCCAGGCCGTTCTTGGCGCACTCCTGCAAATCCTTCGCGGCCTGCTTCGGGTCGTGCAGCGAAATTAGCGCCAACCCTTTGTATCGCTTCGGGGCATGGGCGCAGAACTCGGCGAGCCAATCGTTGTAGACCGAAAAACAGGCGCGCTGGAACGCCGCGTCTCTGATCCAGAACATGCGAAAGCCCAGCGTTGTATACAGCACGTCGCCGGCCACGCCGTCCTGGTCCATATCTTTCAAGCGCTGTACCGGATCCCAGCCGCCCTTGTGCGCGCCGGCGTAGGAAAAGTTGTTCAATAATTCTTTGATCTGATCGACGCTTTTGTTGCCGCCAAAGCCGAGGATGACGTTGTGCGGCTGGCGATCTTTCTCGATCCACCACCAGGCGCCTGGTTTGCCTTCGTATTCAGTATGCATCTGCGGCGCGATGTCGCGATACTTCACCGGCAAACGTTCTTTCCAAAGGTTCAACGGTTCGCTGACATGGGAGTCGGCGTCGAGCAGTGGATAGCTCATAATCGCCTCGCTGGGTTTACTACTGTATCCCCAATTCCTTTTGCGCCTGGCGCAGGTAACTCAAGTCGATATATTTCTCCGGCGGCGGCACCGTGCCTTTGATAATGCCATCCTGCACCTGCACGTCGATATTCGCTTTCAAACCGGTCAGGGTCACATCACCGTTGTAAGGATAGACCTTGTTCTTGGTGTAGTACTCGATGCCGCGCCGCGCGTAGACGGCTTGCAAGCCAAATTCTTTGTTCAAGAAATCCGCGCCTTCCGCCGGGTTATCGTGCAGCCAGCGCAGGGCTTGTATATGTGCCTTGATAAACTTCACGACCGCGGCGCGATTTTTCTCGGCCCAGCCGGGATTGATGTTGATGTTGTTGAATTGGTACTGCGAAATGATTTCGCTGGTGTCGCCCAGCTTGGTAAAGCCTTTGTCCACCGCGATGTCGGAAAACGGCAGCACCAGCACGGCGCCCGCCACCGACCCGCTCTCCAGGGCGCTCAAGCGTGCCGGCGTGCCGCCGGCGATCACCGACATGGAATAGTCGCGCGGGTGCGTCAGCCCTTTGCTTCTCAGATAGGCGACCAAGATCGACGTCGCGCCGCCGCTCAGGCTGTTGACACCAATGCGTTGTCCTTTCAAATCTTCGACGCGCTTGATGTTCTTGGCACCGATCAATAAATACGGTGCGGCGTTGCTCGAACCGGCGGCAACTTTCAAGTTACCATTGGTGCGCTCGTTCCAGATGATGATGTTGTCCGCGTTGATGTTGGCGAAATGCAGCTCGCCGGCCACCATGGCTTGCAGCTGAATGTCGCTGCGGCCGATGTTCACCAGGTCGACCGCGATGCCTTCTTTAGCGTGAAAGCCTTTTTTCTGGGCGATAAAGAAAGGCAGGTAGTTCAAATCTTTGGAGATATAGCCGGCGGTAAGCCGCTGTGCGCCGACGATTTGTGGCGCAAGCACGAAACCGAGCACGAGCGCAAAGGACAAGAAGCATTGGGTCATCATCGTTTCGCTCCTTCGGAAATCAACGCAATCTAGCCATAAATCGCAGCAGAACTGCAACCGTTACCCATGAGCGCAAGCGCGCGGCCTCCGAACCGTTCGCCCTGAGCTCAGTCGCAGGGCTCCGAAGAGCTTCAGCCCTGTAGGGCGAAATCGACACCCAGGGCCAACCCAACTCGGCCTGCTTACTGCTTTACGTAACGGTGGGTAAAACGATCGCTTTCGCCAATGGCTTGATACTTGGCCTTATCTTTATCGCCCAAGCGAAAACTCGGCGGCAGCGTCCAAACACCGTCAGGGTAGTCTTTGGTGTCCTTCGGGTTGGCGTTGACCTCCGACTTACCGGTGAGTTTGAAGCCAAACTTCTCGATCAGGTTGATAGCGTAGTCTTCGCGCACATAACCCGATGTCATCTGCGCTTCTTGAGGGATACTTGTCCGGCCACGGTGGTCGACCACACCCAAGACGCCGCCCGGCTTCAGCGCTTTGTGAAACGCCCGCAGAGCACCGTCGACTTCGTTGCGCTCGACCCAGTTGTGCAGGTTGCGAAACGTCAGGACAAAGTCGGCGCTGCCGGGCTTGGCGATCTCGTGCATGTCGGCGTTGAATTTGGTGACCTGCACTTTGTCGAACAGCGGCGGATCTTCTTTCAGACGCGCCAGGAATTTTTGATGATCTTCCAGATAACGGGGCGCCGCCAGCTCGTCACGATTGGCCGCGATGTAAAGCCCACGCGCCCTTAAATACGGCGCCAGGATTTCCAGATAGTATCCGCGGCTGCCCGGCAGAATCTCGACCACCGTGCTGGTTTCTTTGACGCCGAAAAAAGCCAGCGTTTCCACCGGATGGCGATAGCCATCGCGCACCACGTTGGCCTTGGTGCGATGCGGCGCGGTAAGCCAATGGGCGATGAGGTTGTCGTTTGCCCATGCGACAGCGTTGCCCAATAGCCCCATTGCCAACAGGCACATCGACATTGACGTTTTTCGCATAACGAGCTCAAAAACACTCCGCATAAATCCTCCTGGCTATTTCCGTGTCACTAGCTTCTACTTATCGTTTGGCAATCTCATCGAGCAGCGAGAAATCATAGATCTGGTCCATCTTGGGCGGTTCTTTCAGCCCCATGTCGCGCTGCGTCAGCTCGAAATCAAGTTTGTTGGCGGCTGCCGAAGGTTTGCCGTCGACGGCCCATGACTTGGACACGTTGTCATACAACCAGCCCGCTTCTTCGCTGTTTAGCGCAAACTGTTTCATGTAGACTGGCATCACTTTGTCTCTTTGAGTGGCCGCAATGCGCAGCCCTTCCAAAGCGGCTTGCACCGCCGAACGCATGACATCGCGCTTGTTTTGCAAACTGGCGATGGCGGTGCCCAATCCGCCCGACGATAATTCAATGTCATCGGACGCGCGCGCCAGCACGCGGAACCCCTGGCGGCTAAGACGCGCAGCTTCCACCGCCGTCAGCACGGCCGCCGGAATTTGCCCGGCCAGCAGCGCCGAGGCACGGTTGGTGCCGATGTTGAGGATTGTGTAGTCATCGGGCTTGAGCCCTTTGCGCCGCAGCATTTCGATCAGCACGATATTGGCTGACGCCTGCGCGGTGTAGCCGCCAAAGGTTCTACCACGCAGCTGCTCGATGGAAGTAAACTCTTTGGCGGCAACGACACATTGGTCCGAGCGATTCATCGCCACCATCACGACCCGCACCGGCACGTTGCGCAACGCGGCTCGACCGGTGGTTCCCGCCGCGGTGTAGAAATCCAGATCACCGGTCAACAACGCCGCCAGCGCCGCGCGCGGCTCGAGCACGAGGATTTGCGGCTCGAAACCATAGCTCTCAAAAATGCCCAGGCTCCTTGCGAGGTAAACCGGCGAGGAGCTGACCGAATGACTGGGCAAGGCAATCCGCAGCGGCCGCAGCTTGGCCTTTGGCTGCGCATCGCCCGACGAAACCTGGATGATCAGGAAAGCCACCGCTCCCAGGAAAAACATCAGAGCTTTCATTGTGCGCTCCTAACGCGATAACCGCAGATTTCGGCGCCTTATTTCCTGCCGATTTCATCCAACAGCGAAAAATCGTAGGTCTGCTCCGGCCGCGGCAATTCCTTCAAACCCATGTCGCGGGCCGACAACTCGGCGTCGAGTTTCAGCGAACCCGGCGTCGGCCGGCCGTCCAATGCCCAGCCCGGCTTGATCGCGTCGTAGACGAAGTTAGCCTCGTCTTGCGTCAAAGACAATTGCTTCATCAGCACACCTGTCGTCTTGTCTTTTTGATTGACGACCACGCGAATCGCGTCGAGCACGGCTTGCACGCCGGGACGCAAGAACTCGCGCTTACTTTGGATCGAGGCGATGCCCATGCCCAGGCCGCTCTGCGGCATTTCCAATTCGTCGGCGGCGCGCGCCAAAACATGAAAGCCCTGCTTCACCAGTTTGACCGTTTCCACGCTATTGACCAGCGCCACCGGCACGTTGCCGCTCATCAGCGCCGCCGCGCGCGCGGTGCCCGAGTTGATGATTTTGTAATCTTCGTTGCGCAGCCCCTTGCGCCGCAGCATCTCGGCGAGAATCACGTTCACCGTGCCCTGGGGCGTGTAGCCGCCGACGAATTTGCCTTTGATCTGTTCAATGGATTGAATCTCTTTGTTGGCCACCAGCATGAAATCCGAACGGTTGAGCGCCACCAAGCCGACCCGCACCGGCACGCCGCGCAGCGCCGCCCGCGCCGTCGAGCCGATGGCAGTGTAAAAATCCAACTCGCCCGCCAAAAGCGCCGCGATGCCGGCGCGCGGTTCGAGCACGAGCACGCGGGCGTCGTAGCCATAGTGTTCGAAGATGCCGAGATGCTTGGCGACATAGATCGCCGTCATGCTGACCGAATTGTTCGCCAGCGCGATGTGAAGCGGCCGAAGCTTGGGCTTCTGCTGTGCCATCGCCGCAGCGGTCCCGATGAGAAAGCCAGCGGCGATGGTGAGAGCTATGAGTTTCGTCCGTGACATGAGCATCTCCTAGACTAGCAGGTTGCTAAAAAAAAACTCTTCGGAGCCCTTCGACTAAGCTCAGGGCGAACGGATCGGAGCTTGAGATCGTTGCGAACAACCCGTTCATGCTGAGCCTGCCGAAGCATTCTTACGAGTTTTTCACCAGCCGCTAGCGCAGGCCAGCATCCGGCACGCGCTATTTCTTATACAGCCTGTCGAAGTAACCGCTATCGGCGAGCATGTTGAAGCCGCGCATCTGCGCCTGGTACATGGCCGGCGGCGCCAGCACGGTGGCTTGCACGCGCTTGGTTTCCATCGCCGCCAACCGTTCGGTCAATCAGTGTATGCCGTAAAACCGCGCCGGATTGTCGTCGAGAATTTTCTTGGCCAGCTCTGGCCGCACCTTGCCATTTTTCTCCAAGGTGCGCAGCGCGTCGATCTCCACCGACATGTCGACATGGCCGTAGTCGGTGCCGGTCATCAAGACGTTTTCAGTCGAGTACTGGGCGATGTATTCGATGTCGTCGGTGCTGCTGTAGCAGGAGACGTAGAGACGATAGGTCTCGAAAAAATTATCCGGCAGCTTGCGCCCTTCGGCGCGCCGCTTGATGTCTTTGAAGACCCAGGGAATCCACTGCGCCGACGCTTCGATGAAGCCGAAGCGCAGCTTGGGGAACAGTTCGGGGAGCTTGCTCGTGATCACCGCGTGGCAGGCGCCGGCCGTGTTGGTCGACATGCTCCAAAAACCGGCGCCGTAGCCAACCCGCTGCCGCGTCGTGTCGGTGATATCGGGGTTGGCATTGCCGATATGCATGCCCACCGCCAGATCGAGCTTGGTCATCGCTTCGTAGAGCGGATAGAAATAGGGGTCTTGAATCAGGCGGTCGCCCTCGAAGGGCCGCATCAGCACCGCCACCGCGCCGTTCTCTTTGCACCAGGGCAGCATGTCGATGGCGTCTTGCAGGCTCAGCAGCGGCGGCACGCAAACCCAGCGCAGCCGGCCGTTGCCCTGCTTCCAAACATCCGCCATCCAGCGGTTGTAGGCTTTGCAGATCGGCACTTCGAACTCCGGCTTGTCGGTCACCTGCTGGATGAAAATCGTCGGGTACATCACCTGAATGTCGATGCCCATCTCGTCCATGTGACGGATGCGCGCCTGAACGTCTTCGAGATGCTGCGCCTCCGGCGGCACGACCATATCGCGGCCGCTGGCCGCGGCCAGCGCCTGGAAATCTTTGGGCTTGATCACGTGGCGCACATGGCCGCGGATCTTACCGTCGATCAGCCAGAACTGCCGGTCGGCGCCCGCGCCAGGATCGACCAGCACCGGCATGAACTTGCGCTCCGACGGGTCGCAATATTCCCAGGTCCGCGGTCCTTCCATTACATGGGCATCGCCGTCAATCGTGGCCATCGCAAAAACCTCCTCTAAATCGACCGGATAACAAGAATGAACTGATCTTTTCGTTGACAGGGGTCTAACATTGCACTAGAGAAGTTGTCAACGAGATATCGCGCTGCCTTAAGCCCGATTGGCCTGAATCAACAAGCTCATTGCCATCAAAATGAGCCAGCGAAAGGAACCCGCCCATGGAAGCAGTCGCCGAAGCGTTGAACGCCCGCAAGATCGACGAGATCGAGAACTACTTCCGCGGCTATAGCCACCTGCCGCGCGAGATCATTTTGAAGCACGATCTTTTGCGCGTCGGCCACTGGTTCACCGACGCCGCGTTGGAGTTGGCGTCCCAAGCGCTAGTGAAGTCCTACCGTTTGTTTTCCTACGACCTGATGGCGATGAAGGACATGAAGCGCAAGGAGCATCGCAAGACACCGGAGTGGTTTACCATTCGCGGCGGTATGTACGGGCTGCGCCCGGTCAGCATTCAGACGACCCTCGATGCCAGCTCGCCCTACGTCATCGACATCATCGACGGTCAGCCCAAGCTGCTCTTGAACGGCAAAGAACTCTGCTCGGTGTCGTTTCCCAAACCGCTCAAATATTACACGCGCAAATTCGACGACGGCACCGCCTATCACGAGATCATCGCCTTCGGCTACTTCGTCACGGTCTTTCGCAACTGCCAATATTGGGGCCCGGACGAAGAGTGCCGCTTCTGCGATATCAACATCAACGCGCGCCAGATGAAGGAGTCGCACGACTTTACTTTCAACGCGCCGGTGAAACCGGTGAAGTATATGGAAGAAGTGGCGCGCTCGATCCAAGAGGACGCGACGGACGAGGTCGGCTTCACCCCGCCCATCGACTTTCTCATCACTGGCGGGACGATCTTAAAAACCCTGCACGGCAAGAACGAGCTCGATTTCTATTCCGAATACGTCTCGGCGCTCAAATGGGGCGGGCCGCGCCGCTACGTCAATTTGCAAAGTAACGCCCAAGACAAAGAGACCATGAAAAAATATCGCGCCGCCGGCGTCGACTGCCATCATTCCAACATGGAGGTCTGGGAAAAACGCTTATTCGAATGGATTAATCCGGGTAAAAACCGCCGCGTCGGCTGGGACGGTTGGGTGAAGAGTTTGTTCGACGAAGTCGACGTTTTCGGCGAAGGCAACGTGCGGCCCAATTTCGTCGGCGGCGTCGAGATGGCCAAGCCCTACGGCTTCGAAACCGTCGACGCAGCGGTCAAGTCGACTTCGGACGGCGTCGATTACATGATGAAACATGGCGTCATCCCGCGCTTCAACCAATGGCGCCGCGAGCCGGGGTCCAACTTAGGCTCGCAGTGGGACCAGCCGCCGATCCCGCTGGAATACTACCTGAAATTAATGGGCAACTATTACGAGAGCTGGAAGAAGTACAATCTACCGATGCCGCGCCGCGAGTGCGTTCACCCAGAACGCCGCATCGGCTCCGGCCACGGCACCTATGACGACATCCTGTTGCTGAACGAACTGCCCGACTACGAACAACAATGGGACCGCGGCATGAACGAAGGGTTGAAGGGGTGCGTGACTAGGAATTAGCGAATTGAACATGTTCCAATCGAAAGGTCTAGCCCGAACTATTCACGGTGTGAAGTCGATCGAGGTGAAACCCTTCCGCAGCGAAGCCAACAGGGCATCGCTTTCACGCCGCGATATAAGGGCGACCGGCGGTCGCCCGCTTTTTGCGACTGGCGATGCAAGGGTCGCAGTTAAATTCAAGCAGTGGCAAACAAAACGAAAGCTTTGCGCTGATGCCTTCGCGCCTCCAGGGTTCCACCCCGATCGACAGTATCGTTGGTGTTTCAAGAGCATAAATAATTCGGTCTAGAGGTTTATCATGATCGGCACCGGCACATTGACCAAACAGATCGCGGCATATCTGGCGCGCACAGACTATTCGGCGCTCGACGCCGACGCGCTGCGCGCGACCAAAGAACATATCCTCTATACCCTGGGAACCATTCTCGCCGGTTCGAGCGCGCCGGGAGCCAAGCAAGCTCTCGCCGGCGCCAAAGCGCTGCACGGCGACAACGGCCAATCCAGCGTGCTCGTCACCGGCGACAAACTGCCCGCCGCCGGCGCGGCGTTGGTCAACGCCACCATGGGGCACAGCCGCGAGCTCGACATCAACGACGACCGCATCGCTTATAAGTCGAGTGTCACAGTCGTGCCCTCAGCCCTCGCCCTCGCTGAGAGCGTCGGCACAGTTTCCGGAAAAGACTTCATCGCCGCGGTTTGCCTTGGCGTCGATCTCGGCATTCGCCTCGGCTTGGCAACCAACCCCAAGCCGGTGCATTCGCGCGCCATCGCCTTGGGGCCGTTCGCCTCGGCGGCGGCTTGCGGCAAGATTCTCGGCTTGAATGCCGCAGCCATGCACGACGCGCTCGGCATTGCCTTTTGCCGCTCCACCACTGCCGGCAATAGCACCGTGGCGCCAAGCTTGAGCAAACGGCTCGGCGTGGGCTTTGCCTGCCAAAGCGGCGTCGTCGCCGCTCTGCTCGCCCGCGCCGGTTATCCGGCGAGCGGCGAAGTGTTGCAAGGCAGCGCGGGATTTTTCCAAAACTTCTATCAGCAGGAAGGCGACTACGACGCGCTGCTCGATCAATTGGGCAGCCGCTTTGAGATCGTCGAAGTCGGCCCCAAGCCGTTTCCTTCCTGCCGCTACACCCACTGTGCCGTGACTGCCTGCCTGGAGCTGCTGCGCAAACACAAGATCAAACCGGACGACATCAAAGAGGTCCTGGTGCAGATCGGCGAGCGCGACATGCGCTCGGTGGGCGGCTGGACCGAAGATGAGAAAAGAAAAAAGCACAAGCCCGAAGGTGTCGTCGACGCCCAGTTCAGCATTCCTTACACGGTCGCCGCGACCTTACTGAGCGGCGGGTTGTCGCTGGAGAACTTTACCGAGGCGCAGCTCCGCGACCGCGCGGTTCTCGATTTGGCGGCGCGCGTGAAAACCATTTTGACCCCGGAGTTCGACAAAGGGCCGATGGACGTCAAGCCGCAAACTGTCGGGATTGTGCTGCACGACGGCCGAGTTTTGAGCGAGAAAATCATTCATCCCAAAGGCAATCCCAAGAACCCCGTGACATCGGAAGAATTGGTCAAAGCTTTTCGCGGCATGGCGACCTATGCAGCGAAACCCTTGGGCGCGGAGAAGATTGATCGGGCCGTCGAAGTTGCGCTGCATCTGGAAGAGGCGCCGGATGTGGCGGTGTTGGCGAAATTGTTGACCTCGTGAGGGAGCCAGCCCGTCTTGCTTCCTCGCCCTCTGGAGACTGTGTCGTAATGCGCAAAATTGCCGGGTTTGTCATCCTGAGCGCAAGCGAAGGATCTGCTTTTTCGCGCTGTTGCATGGAGCAGATTCTGCGCCTTCGGCTGAGAATGACAATTGCGACACAGTCTGCTGGGAGAGGATAGAGGTGAGGGCGCGTTGTCGCACGATCCTGTCATGCTTCGAACAGCCCTCACCCTAGCCCTCTCCCAAAGGGCGAGGGAACTCGGAGATAGAGGAAGAGAACATTGCTAAAACGCGTCATCTTATTTTCCTTCGCGACCCTAGTCTTATCTGTTAATTTCGGCCACACCGCCGAGCCCTTCTACCAAGGCAAAACTCTCCGCGTCATCGTCGCCTCCGCCGCCGGCGGCGGCAGCGACATCGTCGCGCGCCTAATGATGCGCCACATGCCGCGCCACATTGCCGGGCAGCCCACCATCGTCGTCGAAAACATGCCCGGCGCCGGCGAGATCATCGGCGCCAACTTCGTCTACGGCAAAGCCAAACCGGACGGGCTCACTGTGTTATTCGCCACCGGCACGCCGATCAGCCAATTGATCGAGCTGCCCGGCATCGAGTTCGACATGACCAAGATGCCGCTCGTCGGCGGCAGCTCGGAGTCGGTCGCCGCGTTTGTGCGCAGCGACAAAACCGGCGTGAAGTCGCTGCGCGATCTATTGAATCCCAAATCGCCCATCGTCATCGGCGGCTCCGGCTACGGCTCGATCAAAGATGTCTCGATGTTGGCGGCGATGAATCTACTGGGCGTGAAGAATCCCAATTACGTCACCGGCTACGGCGGCGCCGGCCCGATCCGCCTCGCCTACGAGCGCGGCGAGGTCAACTTCACCCAGGAAACTGCCGTCGGCATTTCGCGCGCGGTGCTGCCCTGGGTGCGCGAAGGTTGGACGACGATGCTCTATCAAAACGGCTTTCTCGACAGCAGCGGCGGCATCGTCAAAGACCCGGTTTGGAAAGAGCTTGGCGTCGATGTGCCGTCCATCGCGGAAGCTTATCGCATGCTCCACGGCCGGGAGCCCTCGGGACCGGCGTGGCAGGCGGAGAAGGCGTTGATCGGCGGCTATTCGCTGACGCGCATGATCGCCGTTGCGCCAAGGACGCCCACCGCGCTCGTCGCCGACCTGCGGCAAGCGTTTCAAGCGCTGGGCAAGGATCAAACCTTTCTCACCGAGTGGAACAAAAGCCAGGGAGCGGCGCCGCGCTTAGTGCCGGGAGACGAAGCGGCAACCATCGTGGCGTCGATTCTGAAAGCGCCAAGAGAAGCGGTAAATATTCTCAAAAAACTTGCTGCGCCGTAAACATGCATAAACCATTCGCGCTGTCCCTCCTATTGTTCCTGTTCGTCGCGGCTCTGCCGCCAAGCTTCGCCGCCGACAAACTGCGCATCGGCTACGGCGCGCCGTCGGTGGCCATGTCGGTGTTGTGGATCACCAAGGAAGGCAAGCTCTTCGAGAAAAACGGCCTCGACGTCGAGGTGCTCTATCTCGAAAGCGCGCTGGTGCAGCGCGCCCTGATCGCCGGCAACATCGCCTTCGGCCAGATGACCGGGTCATTGATGTCTGCGCCCAAGCTGCAAGGCGCCGATGTGGTGATGGTTGCGGGCTTTCTCAACAAGCTCTTGTATCGTCTGATTACCCGGCCCGAGATCGGCTCGGCAGCCGATCTCAAAAACAAACGAGTCGGCGTGTCGCGCTTCGGCGCCGGCGCCGATCGCGCGACCCGCTTACTACTAGCAAGGCTCGGCTTGAATCCGGAAAAGGACCTCACGCTGATCCAAGTCGGCGGCGCGCCGACGCGCATAGCGGCCTTAATCGCCAACACCATCGACGCCACCATCGTCGAACCGCCGGACCACAAAAGAGCCCAAGACTCTGGCATGCGTTTGCTCGCCAACATGGAAGAGATGAACATCCCCTTCCAGCACACCGGCCTGGTAACGACCCGTGCCCAGTTAGCCAAATCGCCGGATATCGCGCGCAGAGTCGTAAAATCGCTGGTCGAAGGAATTCATCTTGCCCACACCCATACCGAGATTTCCAAGCAGGCGTTTCGCCGCTACATCCGCCTGCAACAGGATCGCGAACAAGAAGAAGCCGTGCAAGTGCTGCGCAGCTTCCTGCCGCGCAAGCCCTACCCGTCCATCGAAGGATTCAAAGCGGTGTTCGCCGAACTAGCGGATCAGATTCCCGCGGCCAAAACCGCCGACCCAAAAGATTTTATCGACACCAGATTTTTGGAAGAGCTCGACCGCAGCGGTTACATCGACGGGTTGTACCGTTAGCCCTGGTGTCTCCGAACTTTGCTAAGTCTTCCGCGCCTCTGCGCGAGACATTCCAAATCCGCCGATCCGGAGAAATAAAATGATCTACCTCAGCAACTCTGACATCGCCAAGCTCATCACCGCGCAAGACTGCATCGACGCACTCGACGAAACGTTCCACGCCCTGGCGCGCGGCGCTGCGGTTTCGCGGCCGCGGACCGATGTCTGGGTGCCCTGCGGCCGCGACGACGGCTACTACCGCTGGGGCAGCATGGAGGGCCCCATCGAGCCCTGGGGTGTTTTCTGCACCCGCATGAAGTCCGACATCATCACCTGGACGCCACAGGGAACCGACGAATTGCACTGCGTTGAGCCGGGCACGTTTAGTGGGTTTTTGATGCTCTTCAGCACGCGCAACGGTGAGCCGTTAGCGATGATGAACGACGGCATCTTACATCACCTGCGCGTCGCTGCCGGAGCGGCGTTGGGCGTGCGCTACTTGGCCCGCGAAGATGCCAGTGTCATTGGCCTGCTCGGCTCTGGCGGCATGGCCCACGCTTACCTGCCGGCGTTCTGCGCGGTGCGAAATATCAAGAAAGTCAAAGTCTACAGTCCGACGAAAGAACATCGAGAGGCATTCGCAGCCGCAATGACGCGGGAACTGGGCATTCCCGTCGAGCCCTATGACAGCGCCGAACCGGTGGTGCGCGGCTCCGACATTGTCACCACTTGCACCGACTCCAACAAACTCGTGGTCACCGACACTGGCTGGATCGAAAAAGGCATGCACCTGGCCAATTGCAGCTCAAAAGAATTTAGCTGGGACATCGTCAAACTTTGCGACATCGTCATTCAGGTCGGCACCGAAACTTTCGGGGCCAAGGGCGGCATGGCGGAGTCCGAGCGGCAGCACGGCTGGGCGTCGTGGGTGGTCGGCACTCCCGAGCAGCAAGCGCGCACCCCGAAGCGGTCGGTGAGCAATCTCGACTTCGTGAACTACCCAGACCTGTGCGATCTGCTGAACGACCCCTCGAAGCGGCGCGCATCACGGGAGCAAATTACCTTCTTTCACAATCTGGGATTGCTCGGTTTTCAGTTCGCCGCCGTCGCCGCGAAAGCCTACGAGAAAGCCAAGGAGAAAGGCGTGGGATTAAAAATGTCGACCGATCCGTTCCTGCAGGACATTCGCGACTGAGGAATCGGATATTTCCCGCGCAAAGAGGCAAAGCACGCAAACGTTGGGACGAACACTCGGTAATCCATTGCGGCCTTTGGGCACTTGGCGCGAGGCATTCCGAATCTCAATTGCGCCGCTCGCGGCTTTCTGTTGTAATGCGGCACTACAGTGAAGGAGTAACGCCATGAGCTATCTAAATATTCTCGCCGAACGCAAAGGCAAAGTCGCCGTCGTCACTCTCAACCGCCCCGAAAAGCTCAACGCCATGAGCTACGAGCTCGCCTGCGATCTCGACGAAGAATTAAAAGTCATCGAAGCCGACGACAACGTAGCTGTCGTAATTCTCACGGGAGCCGGCCCGCGGGCTTTTTCCGCCGGCGGCGATATTCATCAAATGATCAAGTCAACACCCGAAGAGATGGCCGCGCGCACGGACCTGCGCCGCGAGATGAACTGGCACCTGGCGACGTTTCAAAAGCCGATCATCGGCGCCATCAACGGCATCGCCTACGGCGCCGGCGCGCAATTAACCACCATGCTCGACATCCGCATCGGCTGCGAGAACACCGAGATCCAATTTCTTGCCGCAAAATATGGCCGCGCCAACTCGACCTGGTCCCTGCCGCTGGTGGTCGGCATGCCGAAAGCTAAAGAATTGCTTTACACCGGCCGCCCCGTGCGCGCCGAAGAAGCGGAGAAGATAGGCTTGCTAAATCAAGTCGTGCCGTCGGCAAAGCTCGCGGAGACCGCCTTGGAGTTGGCCAATCTGATCGCCGCCAACGACGCGCGCATGGTTCAAGGCATCAAAAAACTCGTCGACGACGACGTCGGCATGGCTTGGCGTGAGATGTTCGATGCCGAACACAACGCGCGCAAGAGCAAGTTGAAGGCAAATTCGCCGCGCGAAGGATTTAAAGCTTTTCTTGAACGGAAAGGAATTCGGTAAGACAAAGAAAAAAACATTCACCACGAAGGCACCACGATCAAGAAGGCAAGAAAAGAAATTTCAATTCTCTCTCCGACCTGCGTGGACTTCGTGTCTTCGTGGTGGGTAAACTCCTAAACGATGCCTGCTTGCGTGAGATCTTTCAGCTTTTCTTTCGACATCCCCAACTCACCGCAGTAAATCGCCTCATTATCTTCACCGAGCTTCCGCCCGAGGAAATCCACCGAACCCGGGGTGCCGGACATTTTCGGCACGACGTTTTGCACGATCGCTTCACCGAGATCGGGGTCGGGCACGCGCACCATCGCTTCGCGGGCGCGGTATTGGAGATCACGGAAGGCGTCTTCCATGTCGAAAACGGCCGAGTAGGCGACGCCGAACTTGTCGAAGTGTTCGATTACTTCGTCGCGGGTTTTCTGTTCGATCCAGGCGCCGACCAGACCGTTGCACTCGATGGAATTTTCCACGCGCGCGGGGTTGTCGATGAATTTCGGGTTGGTGATCAAGTCTTTGCGGCCGATCGCTTCCGCCAGCCGCTCCCAGACGTTCTGGGTGCTCGCCGCCAGCGTGAGGTATTTGCCGTCCTTGGTTTTGAACATGGAGCTGGGCGCGACGTAGGCGACCCGGTTGCCGGTGCGCATGTGGACGGTTTTCATCTGATCGTATTGGATCGGGTCGAAGTCCAAGAAACGAAACACCGCTTCGTAAAGCGCCAGGTCGATCACCTGCCCTTCGCCGCCGCGGGCGTCGCGGTGATAAAGCGCCATCATCACCGAGAGGGAACCGAAAATGCCGGCGATCAAGTCGCCCAAGGGATAGCCCGGCGACATCGGCGGACCGTCGGGCTCGCCGATTAGATTAGTCAAGCCGCTCATCGCTTCAGCAACCCGGCCGAAGCCGGCGCGGTTCTTATAGGGCCCAGTTTGGCCGAAGCCGGAGATGCGCAGGAAGATTATTTTCGGGACAATGGCTCGCAGTGCGTCGTAGCCAATGCCCCATTTCTCAAAAGTACCCGGGCGGTAATTCTCAACAACGACGTCCTGCCCTTTGACCAGCTCTTTGAAGATCGCCGCCCCTTCGGGCTTGCCCAAATCGAGCGTAATACAGCGTTTGTTGCGCGCCACCGATTTCCACCACAGGGGGATGCCGTTCATAATCGGCTCGAGCTTGCGCTGGCCGTCGCCATATTTAGGGTGCTCGATCTTAATCACCTCGGCGCCGAAATCGGCCAACAGGACGGTTGCAAACGGCGCTGCCACCATGTTGCCGGCGTCGATCACACGCACACCCTGGAGCGGCTTATGTTCGCTCTTTTTGGTTAGCGGAAAGTCGTAGTGTTCTTTAATGTAGTCGGCCATCAGGGATCGATTCCTATCTTCCAGTGGGTTCTCCATATTACCGAAAAACCCACGGAAATAAACCAAGCCGCACAAAAGGTGCTACTTGGGGCCGGGCGTGAAAAAGGTGTCCAGCAAACGTCGTTTGAGCGCCGCTTCACCGCCAGGCAGGCGATCAAACTTGGTGGTGCGGTCGATTCTGGCGAGGATGCGCCGGCCAGCATCTTCGTCGGCCATGCCGAGGAGTATCTCTTCGATACGGTTTGCTAGTTTCACATCGAGATCGGCGCGCACCGACACCAGATGGCGCGGCAGCCTTTCGGTCTGCGCCAGCACGACGAGCTCTGCCTTCACCGCGTCGCTCAAGCCGGCGTAGTCATCGTCGCTGAAAGCACCAGCCTGCGCTTCTCCACGGCGCACCAGGTCGACCAGTTTGTCTTGGGCATAAGCGAAGACATAGCCGACCACTGCAGGCGCGCCGTTCGGATCGTAACCGCGTTTTTCCACGAGCTTGAAACCCTGCTTTTGCAAAAACAGTTTCGGCAACAAATAGCCCGAGGTGGAACCGGAGTCTTCAAAAACAATGGTCTTGCCACGCAGGTCGTCAAGTCTTTTGATCGGCCCATTGCGATGCGCGAAGATCAAGCTCTGATATTCCGCTTGGCCGCTTTTGTGCCGGCGCAGAACGGTCTTGCCGACGTTGTGCACATAATTGATCGTGTAAGTCGGATAGACGCTTTCGAGATAAAAGTCGACGCGCCGTTGTTCCAATAGTTTGGCGAGCCCAAAGGGAGTCGGCGCGACCGTCACCCTGCCACGGCTGTTTCCCGCTTCGGGATAGAGGCGTTTCGCGACGTGGGCGACGAACTCAGCGAAGTGTTCCTTAATTTCCGACTGATTGATCTCCGAGACCATCCCAAGCACCAGCCGGCGCGAATCAGGCGAGCTCGTGGCTTGCCCCGTCCAAAGCGAGCTGGCCAAAACGACGGCCAACCCAACGCCTAGGCAGGCGCGACGGAGACATTTCAACATCAACCGCAATGGGCTCATCGGTGAACCTCAACTAGACTTGATCGGCGTAATGTAGCGCTTGAACAAAGGTAAAGCCACATCGGGCCGGCTTTCCGACAACAGCCCCACGGCATAGAGGAGGTACGATGCGTCGAGATAGGCCGCAGGATTTCGCGGTTGCAGGGTCTGCACCCGATCGTCCGCCTGCTCGCGCGGCGACAAGATATACGCCGCGTTGGGATTGTGCACGAAAATACCGCCGATGCCGATGAGTGTGCGCGTTTCACGCAAATCTTTACCGTAGTGCACCCACGCTTCACCTTCGCGCGCGACGATGCGCTCGCGCCGCCCGACGTGGCGCGCAATCGCCAGCGCAACCGCGTTGCGCGCCAGCACCGCATCGGCAGCAGCGTGCCAATCTCGCTGCGGCACCGTGGCCGTCTTGCGGCCGATCTGCTCGATATAAGAGCTTAACGCACTGCTATCGATCCGAAGCTTAAAATTTGCCCGCAGCTCGTCGCTCAACTTCTCCAAACCGATGCGCTCGACAATAGTCGCGGCATTGAACCGAATGCCCAGATCGCCTTCCACCGTGCGTTTGGCATAGGGCTCGGCCAATCCTTGCACGATCGCGCTCTCGCCGCCCGGCAAACCGTAGCCAATCGAGTGGACGTCGGTCGTCGCGCCGCCGACGTCGACCACCAACATGTCACCCCAGCCGGGTTCGACGCCTGTGCCGTCGGCGCCCAGGCGCACGCCGCGTAAGACCGCCATCGGTGTCGGCAGCACCACCGGAACCGTCCCCGCTAAAGCATCGAGTCCCTTGGCATGGGTGATGCGCTCCATGAACAGCTTGCGAATCTCTTCGCGTGCCCCTTCCACGGCCACTGTGCTCGTTCGCGGCATGACGTTTTCAGCGAGGCGCACTTCCTTGCCGCGCCCTTGCAGCAGGGCAGCCACGGCTGCCGACGCGGCACGATTGCCGGCCACTACGATCGGCACGGCCAATCGCATCGCCGCCGCCAGCATGCCGGCGTTGTGCAAGATCGTCGCCTCGTCGCCACCGTCGGTGCCGCCGGTGAGTAAAATCATATCGGGCGCGAGGGCTTCGACTTCGCGCAGCTTCGCATCGGACAATTTGAACGCCGTCGAACCGATGAGCTTGGCGCCGGCGCCCAACGCCGCTTGATTCGCCGCTTCCACCGTCAGGCCGGGAACATTACCGACCACGACGATTTTCAAGCCGCCGGCAGCGCTGCTCGAGGCCAGCACCGTGGCATTTTCGAGGATCGTCAAATCGCGCGGCGCGCTGGCAAAAATGCCATGGCGTTCGTGCAGAGAGCACAGAGCCTGCAACAAACCGTCGCGCACGTCGGTCAAAACCGATGACGGCGCTTGGCTGCGGCCGATGACTTCGGCGCGATCGAGGTCGACGGCGATGACTTTGGTGTAGGTGCTGCCGAAGTCGATGAGAATGGCTAGAGAATTCAAAATAAAAAAATTAGAAATTAAAAAAACCGCCCCATCACGCGCAGCAACCGTCGCTGACAGCGATCCGCAGATTGTTTAATTTTGAACTTTCAATTTTTAATTGGTTGACGTGATTTTCTTATAGAGCTCCATCAAGCGCTTGTCGCGAATCGTCGCTTCGACGTCGCGATTCATCTCCTCGCCGCGGATCAGGCCGATTTCCAAGCCCAGCTTGTCGGCTTCTTTTTGGAATTGTTCGTCTTTGGTCATCGCCGCGAAGGCATCGCGCATTTGCTTCAAGCGATCGGCCGGCATGCCGGGCGGCAACACGATCGAGCGCGCCAGGTTTTGCGCCGCGTGCAGCGCGCCGAGCAAACTCTTGCTGCCCACCGGCGCCAGCTCTTCGATACTGGGCACATCGGGCAGCCGTTTGTCGCGCGCCTTGCTCGACGTGACCAGCAGTTTGACAAAGCCCGACTTGACCCAGTCGCGCTTCGTCACCAGCAAAGATCCCGTCCCTTGGGCGCGGCCATCGAGCGCGCCGCGCTCGATCTCCAACAGAATTTGCGGCGTGCCGGGATAGCCGGGTATGACCTGAAATTCCAAGCCGAGAATTTGCCCGATCACCTTGGGCACCACGTTGCTAGTGTGATCGATCGCCTGCGCGCCGAGCTTGGGCAGTTTGCCTTCCTTGTTGGCTTTGCGAATCGCGTCCAGCGAAGTGAAAGGCCCCGCCGAGCGCATGTAGAGCATCTGCGCGTCGTCGAATGCCTGGCCCAGCCATTGGAACTTCTGCAGCTCGAACTTGATCGCCTCGTTGCCCACCGCGGTGGCAAACAGCGCGCCGGTGTTGAGCGTGCTCATGGTCAAACCGTCGGGCTTCTTCAAATTGTAAAGCTCGTTGATCGCGATCAAACCGCCGGCGCCGGGTTTGTTGATGATATCAATGCGCGGTTTGCCCGGCAGGTAGCGCTCCAAATGGCGCGCGATCAGCCGCGCCGTGATGTCCGTCCCGCCGCCGGCCGACGAACCGACCAGCAAAGAAATCGTCTTGCCCTCAAAACAGTTCTTGTTGGCTTGAGCAAAAAGCGGATTGCTAGCACGCAACAATAACGCGACGGCAAAAACACAGACCACGATCGCGGGATAACGCATACGCAACGTCTTTACCTCCGACGGTTTGAACCGTTTGAACCGTTCGAACCGCTTGAACGGTTAGAACCAGGCGAAGCCCTAATATCCCCAGCGCGCTTCGGCTTTCTTCAAGCGCTGAAACTCATCATCTAACTCCTTGCGTCCGCGCAGCTCTTTGAACGCTTCGTCAACCAGATCCTGGGCCACCACTTCCGAGATCTTTGGCACGTTGTAGTTCAACTCACCCAGACGCTCTTCTTCTTTGAGCATGTCTTCGAAACCGGTGGCCCGGCCATCGAGCGGAAAGGGCATCGCTTCGAGATCACGCACGGAGCGCGCTTTGTGAATGATGCGTTCTTCCGGGTCGGGGCTGGTGAGGCGAATGCGCTTTTCCAAGTTGGTGATGTACTCGTAGTTCTTCGGCATATCGCGGACAAACCAATAGGAGCGCACCAACCCGCGCAGAAAAGCTTTCACCATGTCGGGCTTTTCTTCCAGGATGCGCCCCGTGGCAGCAACAATCCGCTCGGGGCGGCCGTCGGGATATTGATCGGCCGGCGAAACCAGCGCATTGCAGCCTTCCGCAAGCAAATCTTCGGCATACCAGGGCGGCACCGGCGCGCACTCGACGCGGCCTGAGCGTATCGCGTCTTTGTGCAGCTGCGAATTGACGCCGATGCGCACCCATTCGACGTCTTTTTCGAGATCGAGGCCGGCCTTCTTGAGTTGAATCTGGATTGCCCAATGGCGAATGCTGTTAAAATCGCTGATGCCGACACGTTTTCCTTTCAAGTCTTGCAGCGACTTGATATGCGGCGGCCCGACCCAAACGTTGGTGTGCTGGTTGCGCCAACCGGCGATAATGTAAAGATCGGCGCCCCGCGCGCGCTGATAAAAAACCGTGCGCGACTGCACGTCCAGTGCAATGTCCACCGATTTTTCTTTCATGGCTTGCGAGATGCCGAGCTTTTCTAAACCAAAGGGCACCATCGAGTCGGTGAGCAGCTCATAGGACAGGCCGCCGTCGGCGGTCTTGAGGCCCTCGTCGTAAAAAAAGTTCATCTCATGGGCCGCCCGCACCGGTACCTGGTGCAGCATGTGATAACAGGTCGGCGCGATTCGGAGTTTTCCATCGAGCATAGATTTTTCCTGCCTAAGAAAGTGAGATCAGCTGGTTGTAGGCACCCATTACAGCAATAGCAACAGCGCCAGAGCGGCCAGCAGCGCACCGATGACGCTCAACGGGATAAAAGCCGAACTGCCGTGCCGCTGCGCGGCGGGCAGGATTGCAACAGTGTCGGGTTGGGCAGGGTTTGCTCCGTTCGCTGGGCTCGGCGACGCGTCCTTAGACTGTAGACATTGCAGCGCTCGCTGCACATCTCGGCTTTCGACCTGAACTTTGACGGCGCCAAGCTGCCGGCGCGCCGACTGGCGAGTAGCGAAGCTTTTTTCCTCGACGAGAACACTTTCGATGCCCGCGGCGCTTAATTTATCGGCGATGGCCGCCGCCTCTTTGCGCGAGCGCACGGTGGCAATTGAGATTTTCCGCAGCTCCGGTTGTGCTTTGGTGCTCGCCACGATTACTTGCCGAAATAGTTGCGAAAATCGTCGAGATGTTTCTTATAGCTCACCTGCAGCTCCTCCATCGGCAGCGGCAGGACCTTCTCGGCGTTGATTTCTTTGAGCGCCGGGTCGAGCGTCGCCACGTTGCTCCGCCCGGGCAAGCGCTGTTCCTTGGCCAAGAGCTCCGCCACTGGTTCAGACAACATGTAATCGATCAACAGCTTGGCCGAATTGGGATGCGGCGCTTGCTTGGCCAGCTGCACAGTGGCCGGCTGCACAACGAGCGGATCGGGATTTTTAATCCAGTCCACCGGCGCGCCCTTTTTCTTGAACATCTCGGCAACGTGGCCCCGGCCAATGTAGACGGAAAACTCGCCGGCCGCCAAGAGCGCGTTGCCGCGCCCGGAAGACTCCAGGCGAAAGTCTTGTTTCGATAGAGCTTGCAAGTATTGCCTGCCCTTCTCTTGACCGAAGCGCTTCAAGATACCCGCCAGCCAGGTAACTTGCTCGTGTTCGATTGCCATCTTTCCCTTGTAGCGCGGGTGCAGCAAATCCTGCCATTCCTTGGGCCGCTCGTTGGGCGCCAGCATCTTGGTGTTATAGACGATGGTCATCGGATTGTAATAGAGCGTCGTCCACATGCCTTTCGGGTCTTTAAACGCGGGCGCAAAATTCTTCGCTTCCGGGGAGAGATACGGACCGGCAACCCCCTGTTCAATCAGCACCTGCGTGTGAAACGCACCGCCAAAGTTAAGCACGTCCACCAGATATTTCTTGGCGCGGTATTCGGTCGCCAGCCGCTGCATCATCTTGTCGCTGTCGGCCTTGTACTGCTTGACCTTCAGAAACGGATACTTCGCCTCGAACATCTTCCAAATCTGCTGCGCCGTGTCGGTGCGCAGGGTGACGTAGGCTTCGATCTCGCCGCCCTCTTTTTTGGCGGCCTCGATAATTTTCGGATCGCTGGTTTGCGCGCCGACGAGGCCGTCCCATCCCAGTGAGAATAACAATACAGCTAGAATAGTCACGCGCCGGAAATAACTATTTAACATCAGAGACCTCTCCTTCGTGCGTTGTAAGAATAACCAAAAACCGACAACTTTTTTTCGTGCATTTCGTGTTTTTTGTGGTCCATCCCCTTCTCCGACCTTCGTGCCCTTCGCGGTGAAAGTTTCTTCTCCGAATTTTGCGTCCTTTGCGTTCTTTGCGCTTGAATCTTCTTCTCCGACTCGGACGCGCTGCGACAGACTCAATACAAGTTCATCGTCTTGCGCCACGCTTGCTGATAGTGCTGCAGCTTTTCCAGATAAACCGGCCAATCGATCTCGCCGCATTTCAACTTGCGCGGCCGCTGGTTGGCGAGCACCACGCCGGCGCGGCCGACGCTGACGCCGACCTCATTAGCATAATAATCCTGAACTTCTTTGGAGAGAATATGGTCGATCCATAATTTGCCGGCGTTGGGATGGGGCGCGCGGCGCGCTAACGTGATCAACAATCTCGCCACGGGACGCGCGCTCCTATTCCGAAATTTTCCACTATCCATTTTCAATTATCCATTATTTTTGAACGGCGCATCGCGCGCCGTGAAAAATGCTTTTAGTCCGCCCTGCTTCTTGGCCTCTTCCAAGCGCCGGCCAAACTCTTCTTCATTGGACAACTCGGCCATCGCAGTCAGCTCGGCGTTGAGATTCCACGCCTTCATCAAACCCATCATCTCCAAACCGAGCGTCGCTTTTTGCAAGTTGATCTTGACCGTTTCCGGCGGCACCAGCGCGATACGTTTGACGATGGCGAAAGTTTCCTCCAGCAGCTTATCTTTGGCCACGACCTTATGCACCAACCGAATGCGCAGCGCCTCTTGAGCGTCGACTGAGTCGCCGGTCAGCGCATAGCGCAGCGCATTCTTGAATCCAGCCAGATGCACCCACATGAAATCGGTGCCCGCTCCATGGCGCACTTGCGGCTGGCCAAACAGCGCATCGTCGGCCGCGATTACCATGTGGCAAGTCAAAGCGAGCCAAGATGCGGCGCCGAGACAATAGCCGCTCACCGCGGCGATGATTGGCTTGGGAAACTCCCAGCGATAAAGCTGGCGCACGATCTGATCGCGCCGCGCCGCATCGCGCCGGCGATCGTACTCGTCCGCCAGCGCCGTGTTCTCCGGAATCCCATAGGGCCAAGCAATGTCACGCTTGGTAATCTCACTGATATCCTCACCGGCAGAAAACACTCCGGCCGCACCGGTCAAAACCACCGCGCGAATCTCCGGATCCACCCGTGCCGCTGCCAACGCCGCATCCAACTCATCGCGCAAAGCGTCATTCATCGCGTTGAGCACACCCGGCCGATTGAGCGTAATGAGCACGCCGTTGTCGCGCTTTTCGTAGAGCAAATTCTTAAAAATGGGCATTCCGGCGCCTATCTCCTACTCGTGCCTCAAACGCGTACCCGTGCCTACTATCTTACTGTTGCCTATTGTTTACTGCCTATTGCCTTTTTTTAGAGCGCGGCCCAAACGGCTCCGGCTGAAACGGCCCGTCGCGCATCTGTAAATAGGCCTTGGTCCCTTCGTTGTTGCGCTTTTCATCCAACGGCCGGCGCCAATCCTCGCGCAGCAGAGTATGCGCCGGCGCTGACAGTTGCTGGTCGAGCATGAGTGCGTCGCGCAAGCCCATCATTTGCAGACCGTTGATTGAGATGCCGAGATTGATCTTCACCGTCTCCGGCGGCACGAGCGCGATGCGCTCCACCAGGGAGAAACATTCATCGAGCAGTTGGTCGCGTGCGACGACTTTGTTGACGAGCCCGATCCGCAGGGCTTCCTGCGCATCGATATGATCGCCGGTAAGCGAGTAGCGCAACGCATTATTGAAACCAGCGAGATGGGTCCACATGAAGCCGGTATTCGATCCATGCCGCACTTCCGGCTGGGCGAACACGGCATCTTCCGAAGCGTAGGTGATATGGGTAAACAACGCCGTCCACGAGCCAACACCCATGGCCCAGCCATTGACCGCGCCGACCACCGGCTTGGTCAGCTCCCAAATTTTTAAGAAGATTTCCTGATGGCCGCGGTACGCATCGATGAATTGCCCGGCGTTCTCCCCTTCGCGCATGCCGTAGGGCCAAACCGTATCGCGCCGATGCGCCGCGCCGCCGCCCTGATCCATGCCCGCGGAAAAACCGCGCCCCGCCCCAGTCAAAACCACCGCGCGGATTTCCGGATCGGCTACGGCGTTATCCAGCGCATTGCTCAGCTCAGCGATCAACGGCCGGCTAAAGGCATTCATCGCCTCGGGCCGATTGAAGGTGATCAACACGCCCTTGCGCTGCTTCTCGTAAAGAATCTGCTTGTACTCGGCCATGATGAGGTGAACTTACTAATCTTGCTGAACCTTGTAAATCGGAAAATTGCCCATGCGCTGCCTCGATGTGCGGCATAGGTTTGCTTGACACCATTCAACCATCCGCGTAAGAATCGCGACGAATCAAGCTTCACTGAGGGATTTTTCATGGCCAATCCATCCGGACCGCTAGTCGGTTATCGCGTGCTCGATCTCGGCGGGCCGCTGAGTTTACACTGCACAAAACTTTTGGCGGACATGGGCGCGGACGTGATCAAAGTCGAGTCGCCCAAGGGCGACGAGTCGCGGCGGGTGCCGCCGTTTAAAGACGACGTGCCGCACCCGGAGACGAGCCTCTATCATCTGCATTTCAACACCAACAAGCGCAGCATCACGCTCGATATCGAAAAGCCTGACGGCCGGGCGATTTTGCTTGAGTTGTGCAGCAAAGCCGATGTCGTCATCGAGACTTTCCGGCCATCGCGCGCCAAAGAACTGCGCTTAACCTACGCCGACTTGAGCGCCGGCAACCCGAAACTGATCGTCGCTTCGATTACACCGTTTGGCCAGAACGGCCCGTGGAAGGAGTACAAGGCCAATGACATGGCCGGCATCGCACTGGGCAATTTGCTCTATCTGGCCGGCGAGCCGGGCGAGCCGCCGCTGCAGCCACCGGGTGAGATCGCCTACGGCATGGCGTCGACCTACGGCGCCTTCGGCATCGCCGTCGCCCTCTACCACCGACTGGACAGCGGCAAAGGACAACACATCGATGTCTCCATGCACGAATGCGGCGGCCACATCGCCGGCTACTTCATTCCCAACTATGGCTACACCGGCGACAAGCCCGCGCGCGCTTCGCGCAAGGGCGAAGAGACCGATCTCTACGATCCATACAAAACCAAGAACGGCTACGCGCGCATTTTTATCATTCCCATCGAACAGTGGCGCCGCTTGGTCGAATGGATGGGCAAGCCGCCGTCGATCTCAGGTCCCGAGTTCGAAAAGATGGCTTTCCGGCGCAAGCACCCGGACATCGTCGTCGGCGCCATCGCCGAATTCTGCGCCAAGCATACAAAAGAAGAACTTTACGAAGAAGGCCAGAAACGCCGCATCGCAGTCACGCCTATCAACACCGCCGGCGAGTTTGTCGAAATGGAACAAACCAAAGCGCGCGGCCTGTTCGAAGAAGTAAAGCACCCATTGATCGGCACATATAAACAATTCGGCCCGGTGCCGCGCCTGATGGACAGCCCCGGCGGCATCTTCCGCCCCGCGCCGCTGCTCGGCGAGCACAACGCCGAGATTCATCGCGGCGAGCTGGGCTTGAACGGTGACGATCTCGCCGCGCTACGGGCTTCCGGAGTGATCTGAAGAGGATTGGCTCACCACGAAGGACACGAAGATCACGAAGGAAGAAAGTTAAGATAGTGGACTTCGATGGGTTGTCCAGCAAAGTGATCGGTTGTGCCTTGGAAGTCCACCGCGAACTTGGACCTGGACTATTAGAATCGATCTACGAGCAGGATCAGTTGATGAAGATTCACGAGGCACAGCTTCTGACTTATATGAAGCTCGCGAAACTGCAGGTTGGATGACTAATCAACTTCAATGCGATTACTTTGAAAAAGGGTATTAAGAGATTCGTTCTGTAATCCGGAACTTCGTGACCTTCGTGTCCTTCGTGGTGAACAACTGATTTCAAAGGAAGCTCATATGTCACAACTACCCCTAGAAGGCATCCGCGTTATTGAACTAACCACCGGCGCGGCCGGGCCTACGGTGGCGCGGGTTTTGTGTGAGTTTGGCGCGGAGGTGATTCGCTGCGAGACCCGGCTGCGCGGCGACGGGCATCGCGGCGAAGATCCGAAGCTGTGGAACAAGAAGCCCGACTTTATGAAGCTGCAGCGTGGCAAAAAATCTTTCACGGTCAACATGCAGACCGCCAAGGGCCGCGAGCTGGTCAGAGAGCTGTGCAAAAAGTCCGACGTGCTGGTGGAAAATTTTGGCCTTGGCATATTGGAAAAATGGGGACTGCACTGGCCCGATCTGCAAAAGATCAATCCGAAGATGATTTTGATTCGCGTCAAGGGCATGGGTTGCACCGGGCCGCACGCTGCCGATCTCACCTATGGCCCTAACGTCGGCAACACGATGGCGACGACTTACTTGTGGAACTATCCTGGCGCCGACACAGCCACCGCGGAGCCGCGCACCCAGCATCCCGACTTCATGGGCGGAGTGACCGGCGCCTTCGGCGTTGTCCTCGCATTAATGCAACGCAAGAAGACCGGCATGGGGCAATGGATCGACAGCGCTCAGCAGGAAATCGGCGCATCGTTGCTCGGCCCAAAGTATTTAGAATACACGCTCAACAAGCGCGAGCCCAAACCCGAGGGCAACCGCAGCGCCATCGCCGCGCCTTATGGGCCCTACCAATGCAAAGGCAACGATCGCTGGTGTGTGCTGGCGGTCTATAATGACGAGGAGTGGGAACGCTTCGCCAGTCTAGTGGAAAAATCCGGCACCAAGCGAGATCCGAAGTTCGCCACCCACTTTCAGCGCGTGCGCAACAAAGAAGCGCTCGACAAATGGGTGACCGCGTGGACCGTGCAGCACGACCCCTATGAAATCATGGAATTGGTCCAAAGCGTCGATGTCTGCGCGGCTGTGGTGCAAGACGTTGAGGACCAGTTCAAAAACGACAAGCAATACGCCGCGACGGGCTTTCTGGTAAACCTGACCGAGCCCGAAGCCGGCCCGGTGGTCACCGAAAACGTGCCGATGCGCATGTCGCTTACACCGGGCAAAGTGCGCGGCCTGGCGCCGCTCATGGGCGAACACACCCAAGAGATTGCGAAAAACTTGCTGGGCTTGAGCGAGGACGAGATCAAAAAGTTGGACGAGGAGAAAGTGCTCTATTAATTAAAAAGTAGAAATTAAAAGTTCAAAAAAGAACCCTCCGAATCCGACTTTTGTAACTTTGAATTTTTAATTTGAATTACCCCGGGAGGAACGATGGCAGAACCAGGACCCCTTTGTGTTTTCGAGAAGCGCGATCCCCATATCGCGATCATTCGGCTCAACCGGCCGGAGAAGAAAAATTCCATCAGCCGCGACCTTTATTGGGCGCTCGATGAGTGTTGGCAAAAGGCCAAGAACGACGACGATGTTTGGAGTATCATTTTGACCGGCACCGCCGACTCGTTCTGCTCCGGCGGCGATTTGAAAGAAAACCTGGCCTTCGCCCGCGGCGAAATGAAAGGGCCGCGTTCGGGGCCACGGGGCTACTCCGATATCCGCAGCTTGAAAATGCACAAGCCGGTGATCGGCGCGATCAACGGCTACGCCGTCGGCGGTGGGTTCAGCCTGTCTTTGGCTTGCCACATCCGCTATTGCGTGCCGCAGTCCAAGTTCGGCTGCTCGGAAGTGCGCTGGTCGCATTTAGCCGCCTGGCCCCACTACCTCTGCCAACTCCCCACCGGCTGGGGCTACTGGTTCGCCCTCACCGGCCAGATGATCGACGCTGAAACCGCTTTTCGTCTCGGGTTAGTGCAGAAGATTTGCGAGCCCGACAAATTAATCGACGAGTGCGTCGCCTTGGCCACGACGATCAACAACAACGGCCGCTTGATCGCCCAACACACGATGGAATTCGTCGAAGACAAGTTATTCTACGAGATCCAGGGCTGGGAAAAAGCCTTCCAGATCCACCGCGAGTTCTACGCCCACCTGCGCGACAGCAAAGCCTACGACGAAGGCTCCGCCGCGTTCGCGCAACGGCGTAAACCGCAATTCGACCAAGAATATTACGACGAGAAGACCCGGCCCGCGGGCGTAGCACCGGCGGCGAAGAAATAACCTTACTGCTTGAGCGATGAAAACAACGGCGCGGCGAAGTTAACTTTGCCGCGCCGTTTCTTCTTAGGCTGAAGGAACTCTTAAGAGCGCTTCTACAGGCTGCTGAGCATGAACGGACTTCATTCTCCGCCGTTTAAGCCGCTGAGATTGCGGCTAGTGAATAGCTAAGCGACGTGTTACTCTTTGACTATGTCGCAACAAAGCCTAGAAACAGGCTTTCGACTCCTGCACTGCTTGAAGAATTGACGCTGGCAGAGCGCGCCCTTCTTGACCGATTACCGCGCTAAAATTCTTGGGGCACCGAGAGCACCTGACCAAGACTGGGTAAGAATCAACTGTGCCAGCTTATTCCCCAAGAATCTTCACGACCTCGACCGCCAGCTCGGCGACGCTACTCGACCTGATCACATCACCGCGCCGAAACGTTTCAACCTTCCGGTAAACACCATTGACAGGCTCCGAATGCTTCTCGATGGTTTCAGCGGGAAGGTTGGCACAACGAGATCATACTAAGACCGAGCAGCGCAGTCAAAACAACGATTCTCACGATTCTTAGGCGCCTGGGTCGTCGCAGCACCAATAAAAAGGGGCAGGCCGATCATCTCGGCTTGCCCCTTTCAGTTGATGCTATTTTCTAACGACTACTTCTTGCCGTTGCCAAACAACTCCGCACCCCACTTCTTCGCCGTGGCGTCGAGCACTTCGCGGCTCGACTCGGCGACCGGCGGGAAGTCCTTCATCCACTCGTAGGGACGGGTCGCATCGATAATGGCGCGCGAGTTGAAGCCCTTCTTGGTCGGATGGATGACCGGGTCGAGCGGGCCGCTCCAGCAGCGGCGCAGGATGTCGATGTCGGCCTCGGGTTCACAGCGGGAGGACATCGCCCAGATGACATCATCGGTGTTGGACGGATCGATATCGTCGTCGACAACCACCACGAAGCGGCCTAAGTAAGCGCCGGCGTGGCATTGCGAGGCGATCACCGCGGCCTGCTTGGCATGGCCTGGATAGCGTTGTTTGATCGACACGATCATCATCAAGCGGCTGCCGCCGGAAACCGTGAGCCATACGCCTTTGACGTCCGGCACGCCGGCCTTTTCCATTTCATCCCAGATCAAAGCAGAGCGCATATAAGAGCGGTACCAGCCCAACTCCGCCGGCGGGCGCCCTGGAGGGGAGCCCAAGATAATCGGATCGTTGCGATGATACAGCGCTTTCACTTCGACCCAGGGCTCGGCGCGCTCCGCGCTGGCATAATAACCGGTCCATTCACCGAAGGGGCCTTCGGTGGTCGGGTGGTCGAAATGAACGTCGCCTTCGATAACGATTTCTGCGTTGGCGGGGATCGGCAAGCCTGAGTATGGGCCTTCGACCATTTCGAAGGGCTCATTGCGCATGCCGCCGATGAATTCGTATTCGGGAATACCGTAGGGCACTTCGATGCTGCCCGCGAGAAATGTCAGCGGGTCATGGCCGAACGACATCGCCATTTTGAAGGGCTGGCCGCTGGCTTGATATTTTTCGCGCTGAATGCGGCCATGCTTGCCGGGCGAAATGTAGAAACCGACTTTGTTCTTGTCATGGATCATGACGCGGTAGGTGCCGTAGTTGACCCAGCCTTCATCCGGGTCGCGGGTGATGTCGACGCTGCCGGTGCCGATGTAGCGGCCGCCGTCTTTGTCGTGCCACTTAGGCGTCGGGAACTTGAACATGTCGATATCGCCTTCTTTGTAGACGTTATCGAAGAGCGGGCTTTTCTTGACGAACTTGGCCGGCAGCGGTTTGATCTTTTTGTAGTGGTCCTTCCAGATTTTGACGAAATCCATTTTGGTGTCGCCGGCCGGCAAGCCCAAAGTGAGAGCGAGGCGTTTACGCGAAGACAACGAATTGGACAGCACGCGGTAGCCCTTGGGATAGCCTTTGATATCTTCAAACAAAACCGCCGGGCCGTCTTCTTTGTGCGCGACGATTTCGGTGATCGCGCCGATTTCCAGATTCCAGTCGCAGCCTTTGAGGGTTTTTAACTCCCCCATTTCTTCGGCGATCTGGATCCAGTCTCTGAGATCCTGATATTCCATCTTTCCTCCTAAATTTGTGGCGACAAACTGAGCTGAAACAATGCCCGAACTTAGCCGATCTCGAAGTTACAATCAAGACGGCGAATTTCTCGAAGTCCGCGAAGTTTCAATTGAAAATCGCGCACCGTCATGTTACCCATCGTCTGTGTCGGAGAAGTTGAAGCAAACCGACGAGCTGCGCGAAATCGTTAGGCAGGCGAAGCGAAACGGCCGCAAAGTTGTCTTTACCAACGGCTGCTTCGACATTCTGCACCGTGGTCACCTGGAAATCTTGCGCGGAGCGAAAAGTTACGGCGACATCCTAATCGTCGCCCTCAACACCGACCGTTCGGTGCGCAGCATCAAAGGGCCGTCACGCCCGGTGGTAGCGGAAAGCGACCGCGCCGAGTTGATCGCTGCGTTGGAGATGGTAGATTACGTGATTCTATTTGACGAATTGGAACCCACCGGCTTGATCGCCGAGCTTGAGCCGGACGTCTTGGTCAAGGGCGGCGATTACGGCATCGATCGAGTTGTCGGTGCCGACGTTGTGCGCCGCTACGGGGGCGAAGTTGCCGTGGTTCCGTTCGTGCAGGGTTTTTCGACCAGCGCTATTATCGAAAGGATAAGAGGTTAAAGAACAATGGCGAGGATATGCACTATTTGCGGCAAGGGCCGGTCGGTGGGTCACAACGTTAGCCATGCCAATAACAAAACCAAGCGCGTCTGGCAGCCCAATTTGAAAAGGGTCAAAGCGAAATTTGGGCTCACCGTGCGCCGTGCCCTGGTGTGCACCGACTGCATTCATTCGGGGCGAGTCCAAAAGGTCGCGTGAAGATGGATAGGCGGCCCAACGTTTTCCTCCTCCATCGTCTAGTGTCTTGGTTTGTTCAGTGCAGCTCTTCCTTGGCCCCTTCGCTTTCAACCTTCCCGCCGGTGCGGCCACGTCCGCGCACCGCTTTGTAGACACCCTTCACTTTGGAGACATTCCTGAGCACTTCTTTTAAGTGCTCAGAGTTTTTGATCATCACTTCGAAAGTATTGAGCGCTTTCTGGCCGGAAAAAGTATGAATCTGCGCCCGCGCGATGTTGGCGTCGGCGCTGGTGATCGCCGCGCTAATGGCGGCGAGCAAGCCCGGCTGATCGATGCAGGTGACCTCGATCTTGACCGGCCTCGGCTGCTGATTCTCCTCTTCCCAACTCACCTCGATCTTGCGATGGGGATCGCTCTCTAACACCGTCGGGCAGCCGATCGTATGGACTGTGACACCGCGCCCGCGAGTGATAAACCCGACGATGTTTTCGCCTGGCAGCGGATGGCAACATAACGCGAAACGGACCAGCACGTCCTCGACACCCTTGACGCGAATGCCCAGACTGCGGCGTTGCTTTGACACTAGTCGAAACAAATTCTGCAGCGCCCCGTCGGCTTTTTTGCTGCCGACTTCCAACTTATCCGGCGGCACCAGCTTGGCAAGCAGGCTGCGAGTCGTGATGCGACCGTAGCCGAGGGCCGAGAGCAGCGATTCCTCGTCGCTCAGGCCCAACTCTCGGGTCAGCCAATCGATCTTTCCTTGGCTCTTTAGCGTGGAAAAGTCGAGCTGATAATGATGCAGGTCGTGATCGAGAATCTCCCGGCCCAGCACCAAGCTGCGCTCGCGCTGCTGGGTCTTTAACCAGGCGCGGATTTTTGACTTGGCACGCGGCGTCTTGATCCACTTGAGCCAGTCGCGGCTCGGGGTTTGCTGCGGTGTCGTGATGATTTCAACCGTATCGCCGCTACGCAAAAGATACTTGAGCGAGACCAGCTGCCCATTCACCCGCGCGCCCGAGCAATGATGGCCAACTTCGGAGTGAATGCGGTAGGCAAAATCAACCACGGTGGAGCCTTTCGGGAAATTGAGCAGATCACCGTTGGGCGTAAACACGTACATCTGCGTGGCAAACAAGTCTTCCTTGAGGCTGTGCAAGAACTCCTGGGGATCCTGCAGGTTTTCCTGCCATTCGAGTAGTTGGCGCAGCCAGGAGTAGCGCCGAATATCGCTGACCGGAAACTCGTCGCCTTCCTTGTAGCGCCAGTGGGCGGCGATGCCTTCCTCCGCCACTCGGTGCATTTCATGGGTGCGAATTTGAATTTCGATGCGCTCACCGTAGGGACCGATCAAGGTGGTGTGCAGCGACTGATACATGTTGGGTTTAGGCAGTGCGATATAGTCCTTGAAGCGCCCCGGCACCGGGCGCCATTGGCCATGCACGACGCCAAGGGCTTCGTAGCACTCGCGCGGCGTGTCGACCAGAATGCGAAAGGCAACCAGGTCGTAGATTTGATCGTATAGGAGATTCTGGCTCTCCATCTTCTGGTAGATACTAAAAAAATGTTTAGGCCGCCCGGATATTTCGGCGTCGATGCCTTCGGCTTCCAGCTTGCGGCGCATCACCGAAATCACTTCTTCGATGTATTTGTCTCGATCGGTTTTCTTTTTGGCAACATTGCGCTTCAACTGGTAGTAAATTTCCGGATGTAAATACTTGAGAGCCAGATCTTCGAGCTCGGTTTTGATCCAGGCGATGCCCAAGCGGTGCGACAGCGGCGCATAGATATCCAGCGTTTCTTGCGCGGTGAGAATCTGCTTCTCCGGCGGCATGTGATCGAGCGTGCGCATGTTGTGCACCCGGTCGGCCAGCTTGATCAAGATCACCCGCACATCTTTGCCCATGGCCAGCAGCATCTTGCGAAAGTTCTCAGCCTGCTTTTCCTCCCGGCTGATAAAATTAGTGCGGCTCAATTTAGTAACGCCGTCCACTAAAGCCGCGATCTCTTTGCCGAACTCGCGCCTGAGCTCATTGAGAGTCGTGAGCGTATCTTCGACCGTGTCGTGCAATAACCCGCTGGCGACGCTCGGCACATCGAGTTTCAAATCGGCAATAATATCGGCCACGGCCATCGGGTGAATCAGGTAGGGTTCGCCGGAAAGGCGCTTTTGCCCCTGATGGACGCGCGCCGAAAATTCATAGGCTTTGCGCAAAAGCTCGGCATCGGCGCTCGGATAGTAGCCTTGCACCTTTTCGATCAAATCGGCGACTTTGACGTCACGGCTCATGGCTGATCCGGTTGTTTCTTGCCGTGTAGAGGTTCAATGCGCCACTCGGTGACTCGTGCCGTGCGCGCGCGCTCGGCTTCGACGATGCCTTTGAGAACCTCCACCGCGGCTTTCACTTCATGGTTCACGACATAATAATCATACTGATTTATCCGGTGGATTTCACCCTTCGCGTTGGCCAGTCGGCGGCGGATCACCTGCTTGTCGTCGGTGCCGCGCAATGACAGCCGCTTCTCCAGCTCGCCCATGGACGGCGGCAAGAGAAATATCGAAACCGCGCACGGGTAGACGACTTTGATGCTTTCCGCGCCCTGCACGTCGATATCGAGCAATATGTCACGCCCGGCCTGGATATTCTTATCCAACGGTTTTCGCGGCGTGCCGTAGAGAAAGTCATGCACCTTGGCCCACTCGGCGAATTCGCCGCGCGCGCGCATGGCGTCAAATTGTCGTTCGCTAATAAAGCGGTAGTCGCGCCCATTATGTTCGCCGGCGCGTTTGGCGCGTGTGGTGCAGGAAACCGACAGTCGAATTTCCGGATAAATTTCGCGCAGCTGGTTGTACAGCGTGGTCTTACCGGCGCCCGAGGGCGCAGACAGTATGAAAATGATGCCTTGGCGTTTGGCCGCCGCCGGGGTTTTGGCTCTCATTCGATGTTTTGCGTCTGCTCGCGAATTTTTTCGACCCGTTCTTTGCCTTCGAGCACGAGCTGCACCACCGGCAGCTGCGGCACTTTGGAGCTGATGGTGTTCAATTCCCGATTGACTTCCTGGAGCATAAAATCGATTTTCTTTCCCACCGGTTCGGTCTCGCGCAGCACTTGGCCCAGATTGGTGACGTGACTTCGCAGGCGGACCAGCTCTTCATTGATATCGCCTTTTAATACCACACTGGCCACTTCCAGGTTCTCGCCTCTGCCGCCGTTGTCACCCGCGCGGCCGGCCGGGCCCTTTTGCTGGCGCACCCCGAGCTCGGCGGCGCGTTCTTCCAATGCGCTAGTGATGCGCGTCATTTGGTTCACCTGGCTTTGCATATCGGCCTTGAGCTGGCGCCCTTCGCGCTCGCGCGACTGCTCAAGTTTCTTGAGCGCCGCAATCAAAGCGTTGAAGAGCGCCTTGCGCTCGCGGCCAATGTCGACTTCTACTTCGCGCACATGGAAGAGATCGGGCACGCTCGGCAGCAGCGCAACGCTCACCTCTCCCGCAAGTTTATGTTTTTTCTTCGCCTGTTTGATCGATGCCAGGTACTGGCCGAGAAGCGCCTCGTCCATCTCCAGCTTGTGCGCCTGCGCCTTGCCGGGCAAACGATTGACGAACAGGTCGATGCGCCCGCGGGAAATTTTCTCACGGATGGTTTTGCGGATTTCTTCCTCCAGCGCCATGTATTCGCGCGGCACACGCAGCTGCAGATCGAGGTGGCGGTGATTCAAGCTGCGCACCTGCACGGAAACTTTGGTTGCGCCGCTCTGCTGCGACGCTTCGCCATAGCCAGTCATGCTCTTCATACGCGGTCCTTAAGAATTTTTCCCAATCGCTGCGCCGACACCGCCACAGTCCCCACCTCGTCACCGACCAAACCGGCGGCCATATTCGACAACACCGCGGCATCTTCAAAGCCGGCGCCGCAAGCAAGAGCCAGCGCGCAGGCCGCCACCACGGTGTCACCCGCGCCGGTAACGTCGAACATGTCCTTTGGCTCGGTGCGAAAGTGCTGCACCGCGCCCCGGGCGCGAAAAAGACTCGACCCGTCAGGGCCGCGCGTCACCAGCACCGTCTGGGCGCGCCATAGCCGCACCAGCCGGGCGCCCGCGGCCAGCAGGGTTTTTTCATCGCGGATTTTGATCCCGGACGCGTCGCTCGCCTCGTCCTTGTTCGGCGTGAGCAGCGTCGCGCCGCGGTAACGCGCGTAGTTCTCTTTTTTGGGGTCGACGATAAGCGGCAGTTTTTTTCTCTGGCTCAAACCGGCTACCAACTGCAGCAGTTGGTCGTTGACAATCCCTTTGCCGTAGTCCGATATCACGATGCCATCGAAACGTTCCGCGCTTTTCGCCACATACCTACACACACGGCTAAGGCTGCCCGCGTGCCCGCTATGGACCGACTCTCGGTCAAGCCGGACGATCTGCTGATGGCGCGGCCGGGCGATCACGCGAGTCTTCTGGATCGTCTGGTGCTGGCGGTCAACCACGACGCCGGCCGTCGAAGCGCCGATACGCCGTAATTCTTGCAGCATCCGCTTGCCCGCGCCATCGACCCCCACAACGCCGCAGGCGGTCACCTGGCCGCCGAGGGAACGAATGTTATGGATCACGTTGGCCGCGCCGCCGAGACGGATGCTCTCATCGGTCACGCGCAGCACCGGCACCGGCGCTTCCGGTGAAATGCGCTCCACGTCGCCCCAAATAAAGCGATCGATCATCAGATCGCCGACCACTAACAAATGTACAGCGGGAAACTTTTTCAGCAGATCTAACAGCGGCGGCATCGAAGAATTCTCAAAATATTTCAAGATTGGGCCAATAGCTCGTAGTAAAAGGCTTCATTGGTGCGCGCCATCTGGTCGAGGGAAAACCGCTGTTCCACCCGCGCCGCGCCGCGCCGCCCCATCCCAGCGGCCCTCTCGGGGGCTTGGAGCAACTGCAAAATCGCGTCGGCCAGCGCCGCCGCATCACCCGGCTCGACGAGTAGACCGGTCTCGCCATCGAGCACCGACTCGGCGAGGCCGCCGACTTTGCTCGCGACTACCGGTTTACCGGCTGCCATCGCTTCGAGCGCCGCCACGCCCAGGCCCTCGAAAAGTGACGGCATGACGAAGATATCGAGCTCGGCTAGAAATGCCGCCGGGTCCGAGACAAAACCGCAAAACTGCACCCGATCGGCGACCCCCAAACGGCGCGCCAACTCTTGCAACTCTGCCGAGAGTGGCCCCGCACCCGCAATGCGATACTCGATGGGCAAACCCTGCTCGCGCAGTTGCGCTGCCGCCTCAATCAAGTAGCGCAGCCCTTTGCGTTCCTCCAGCACCGCCACGGTGCCGACGATTGCGCCCACCGGTGTTGACCCAAGGCGCGGCCGGCGAAACCGCGCCGGCTCGATGCCGCTATAAACGACACGAATCTTGCGCTCCTCGACACCTGCGTCGCGGAGCAGATCGGCGATCTTTTGTGAGATAGCAACCACACCGTCCGCGCCCCGATTGTAAAGCCAGCGCGCCCGCGCGCTGCTTTTCTCGGGATAGTCCATGCGCCGCGTGACGACAAACTTGGCGCGCCGGCTACCGGCGGCAAACCAGGCGGCGAGGGCGTGCGCCCGTTTGGTGTGGAGATGAACGATATCGAAGTTCTCTCGCTGGATCAGCCGACGTATCGCCCAGGCAGGCCGGACTGCAAGATCATTGCGCGCAATCATGGGAATAAGGGATACGTTCGAGTCTTGGGCTCGCGGCCAGAGCTGCCCTTGCGGATGGGCCAGCAGATATTGCCGATGTCCCTGCTTGGCGAGATACGTTAGCAATCCGAGGACCTGCGCCTCACCGCCACCCCAATTTCTCTCCGGATCGATGTGTAGAATCTTCAACAAGCGGCGCTCACCGCTTGCGCTCAACTTCGTCGTTCTCCTCTAGCTCAATTTCCCAAAGCTTAGCATACTTGAGAAAAACGTAAACGGCAGCCGCGACGGCCACGTAGAAGCCGGCAAAGCCCTCCATGAACCCGCGCTTGATGATGTAGCTGCGAAAAAACCGCACCGCTGGCCGCAGTAGTGCATCGCTTAAGCGAAAGGGCTGCCGCTCACGACGGAGCTCCCCCGACGAGATCGTCGTAAAGCGATTGATGCGCTGCATATGATCGTCGATATTGCGGTAAGAGAAATGATGTAGCGGATGTCTTAAGCGCCGTACCGGCCCGTCGACGATGATTTTTTCATGTGGATCTGAGCCGCCCCAGGTAGCTTGATCGCGGTGAAACAGACGAATATCATAGTCGGGGTACCAGCCGCCGCGGCGCCACCAACGCTTTAAGTAGTACACCAAGCGCGGCAGCTCGTATCCGGCATATCGTCCGCTGTCAGCGGTGAGCGCTCGCTGAATTTCCTCGCGCAACTCATCGGTCACTCGTTCGTCCGAGTCCACTAGGATCACCCAGTCCTTCGTTGCTTGAGAATGGGCAAAGGCTTTCTGGTCGCGGTAACCCGCCCAGGGGCGCTGAATCACGCGGTCCGTGTATTGCCGAGAAATCTCGACTGTTCGATCCGTGCTAAAAGAATCGACAACCACGATCTCGTCGCACCAACCGAGGCTCGCCAAACAATCGCCTATGTTATTCTGTTCATTGAAGCAGACAACGATAGCAGAGATCGTCGGCCGCGCGCGCGCGATAGTTGGGTTATCCGCCATAAACGGTCGGTGCTAGCAAGGCAGCCGCGCTGGCTTCAACTTTTCGACTCGAAATGCTATACCCACAGCCAACGTGAACAAGCAGTTGAAAGAATTGCAGGACGTATATGACGCTCCGGGCATGTTAACCTACGGCGAAGTCGATTGCCTGTATCGCCTCGGCCAAATCAACCACTGCCAAGGGGTGATCGTCGAGATCGGCAGCTGGAAAGGCAAATCGACCATCGCCCTGGCGCGCGGCGCCGCCAAAGTTCACAATGAAAAAATCTACGCCATCGATCCCCACGCGGTACAGCCGGAAGAAGGATACTTCGAAGACACCCGTGCCGATTTTCTCGCCAACATCAAAAAGGCCGGCGTCGAAGATCGCGTCGTGCCGATGATCATGACGTCGGAAGAAGCGGCGCGCGGTTGGAACCAGCCGATTCGCCTGCTGTGGATCGACGGCGATCACCGCTACGAACCAACCAAACTCGACTTTACGCTCTGGGTGCCGCACCTGGTCGAGGGCGGCATTCTCGCAATGCACGATACGATCAGAAAGAAGGGGCCCAAGCGCGTGCTTTGGGAAAACGTTTTTCGATCGGGCCGTTTTCAAGAGATCGCGATCGTCGATAACATCACAGCCGTGCGCAAGGTGCGGCGCGCCTCACTCATCGGCCGATTGCGCAACTATCTCACGCTGGCTTTCCGCGCCATCTATATCGCCGCGCGCAAAAGCAGCCTGCCCTACTCCAAACCGGCCGGCCGATGGCTGCTGCGAAAGCTCACCACTCAAGCCTGGATGCCGCTCTTGGTTTTGGCTTTCTCGTCGAGCATCGCACGGTAATGATAGTAGCGCCCCTTGGCGCGATATTTTTTGCGGACGTTGCCGAAAATAGAATACCAGCCAAACCTGCAAATCGAGCGCAGGATATTCGGTACAATTGAAAAATAGGAGCTGTTCTTGTAGGCGAGCCGACTCCGGCCTTGCGCTTCATGGCGCCGGCGAAATTCTTCTTCGCACAGCCGCGCGGGATCGAGCTCATTGTAAACCGCGGCCTTAGGCTCCCAGCCGATCCGCTTGCCCGCTTGCAGCACACGTTTGGCGAATTCGACGTCTTCAGAGATGCCGTGCCCGCCCGGCCCTAAACGTTCGTCGAAGAGCCCGGTGGCGTCGAATACTTCGCGCCGCACTGCCATGTTACCGCCGGTCAAAGTCTTGAGGTCAGCGCCGGCGGGCGCCCCATAGTTGACAAAATCCATGGTCCGATAGCGATACAGCGCGGCGAGCAGATCCGTTTTCTGCTGATCTTCCGGGCGCATTAAAATGGCGCCTTGCATGACGTCGTGCGGCTTATGCTTGAAAAAGCTGTCGATCGCCGCCAGCCACTCCGGCAGCACTTCCACATCGTCGTCCATAAGAGCGATTAGGTTACCCGCCGTTAGCGGGATGGTTTTGTTCTGTGCGCGGCACTTGCCAGCGATGGGCTCCGGTACTTGCCAGCAGCGCACGCCGTCGCGCCCATCGTACTCCTCGGTCAACGCCTTCACGGATGCGGCCACGACCTCGTTGGTCGCGTTATTGGCAATGACGATGTCGTGGCGGATTTGCGCGCGTCCGTGCACCCTGCATAGCGAGTCCAAGAGCCGGCGAATCTTTTCGACTCGGCCCGAGCTGGCGATGATGATGCTGATCGAATTCTCCATGGTGGTCATAGCCCCGGAAAATCGAAGGCGTAGGTGTCCGGATCGCTGGGATCGAAATCCTCGCTCGCGACCACGATCAAATAAAAAGGGATATCGCCGTCGCAGGTGATCGCGTGGGCAATCTGCGGCGCGATGGTCACGGTGATCATGTTGTTTTCTCCCATGGCGATGATTTTTTCTTCGCCGGTGCGAATATCGCGCAAGTAAAGCTTGGCATTGCCGCTGACGACGCTAAACCACTCGGTTTTGCGCGTGTGATAGTGTTTGCCCTTGGTTTTGCCAGGATTGCCGACCGTACAGAATAATTGCGCCAGGCGCGTGCCGTCGGCCAGACTTCCCGAGCGTAAGATCTCGGTCAGCCACCCACGCTCGTCCTTTTTCACTTCCAAATTTTCGATGCGTAGGCCTTCCATATGCTATGCCATCACCCTCTCTCGTGGGAACTCCTGCCAGTCCCTCTTCACACGGACCAACCCTTCTCGCACCGTCGGCAACCGAATCCCCAATCGATCCGCGACTTTTCGTCCAATCAACGAAGTATCCTGCGGCCGGCGCGCCAAGCCATCGATCTGGCGAAACGGCCCGGCTTGAATCCCCTTGCCGTCAAGCCCGAAGATTTCTGCGACGAGCCGCGTAAACTCGTACCGGCTCGCTTTGTCCGCCGAGCCGACATGGATCACGCCCGTCGCTTGTCCTTCCATAAGTAGCAGGATGATCTCACTCAAATCGCCAGTGTAGAGCGGCGTGGAATATTGATCGACGAATCGCGTCATCGCCTTGCCGCTGCGCAGCGCCGCCACCATGCCCTCCATCATCCCGACGACCGGCGGCAGCTTGAGACCGAAGATTGTCGTGCGCACAATCAAAACGCGGGAACAATTTTCCGCCGCCCATTGTTCACCGAGCAATTTGCTCGCGCCATACTGGTTGACAGGGTCTGGCGTGGACTGTTCATCGAAACCGCCGCCACCGCCGTTAAAAACATAATCCGTCGAGACATAAATGTAATGCGCGCCCATTTCCTCGGCGATCTTTGCGGTCAGCGCGGTGCCGCCGCTGTTGATCGTTCTCGCCTTTTCCGGCTGGCGCTCGCACTCGTCTACATCGGTCAAGGCTGCGGTGTGAATCACCACGTCCGGCTGGATTGCCTGAAAGAGCCGGCGGACCGCCAACTCATCGGTGACATCGAGCGCAACCAAAGAACCGCCCGGCAAGATCACCGGATGGGTATGATAAGTGCCCCAAACTTCATGCCTTGCCGCTGCCTGCTGCATCAGACAATGGCCGAGCATGCCGCTGCCGCCGGTAATCAAAATCTTCACGCAGCGATCCAGCCGGTGCGCGCCAAGATCGTGCGAATCTCGTCTTTACTTAAACGGCGCGCCATGTCGGAGCTGTACTCGGCAAACTTGACGGCATCTGCCCGGTGATAAGATGATGTGGTTGCTTCGAGATCGATCTGCGGCAAGATGACGTAGCTGGTTTCGTCTTCGATGGTGCGCACCGCTTCGACCTCCGAAACCAGCACTTCGTGGATCTTTTCACCGGGACGGATGCCTACCACTTCGACGGGAATCTTTTTCTTAGCAGTCAACGCCTCAATCATCACCTCGGCCACGTCGGTCACCAACGCCGCGGGTATTTTGAGCACAAAGGTCTCGCCGCCCTTGCCGTGGGTTGCGGCGTAGAACACGAGCTCGATCGCTTCGGCCAGCGTCAGCACAAAGCGCGTCATCCTGGAGTCGGTGATGGTGACCGGCCCGCCGGCTTCGATCTGCCGTTTGAAAAGCGGGATCACCGAGCCGCGCGAACCGACAACGTTGCCGTAGCGGACGCAGGTGAAGATTGTCCGCTTGCCGCTGTTGTGGAAATTGGCCGCGGTAAAGAGCTTTTCCTGAATCGACTTGGTCATGCCCATGGCGTTGACCGGCTTGACCGCCTTATCGGTGCTGACGGCGACGACTTTTTCGAGGTTTTCTTCCAACGCGGCTTGAATGACATTTTGTGCGCCGATCACGTTGGTCTGCACCGCTTCCCAGACGTGATACTCACAGGACGGAACTTGCTTCAAAGCCGCGGCGTGAAAAACGATGTCGATGCCGCGCACCGCTTCGCGCACGCTGTTGTAGTTGCGCACATCGCCGATCACGAAATTGAGCGCATCCTTGCGCGGATACTGATGGCCCATGCCGTATTCTTCGCTCATCCGCACTTGCTTATCTTCGTCGCGGCTAAAGATGCGAATTTCGCTGGGACCTTCTTCGAGCAACCGGTCGGCGATCTGATGACCGAACGAACCGGTGCCGCCGGTCACCAGGACGCGCTTTGCGGAAAAAAGTTTTGGTTTATTCTGTGCCACTTTTGCCTTTTTAAGCCCAACGCATCTGGTAAAGCCGATATTTCAAAGCCAGCGGCCGTAGCGCAACCGCGCTGCGCAGCGCTTGTCGAGCCTGCTCTTTTTGCCCCGCCTGCCATCGGCCTTTAGCCAGCCGGTAATAGCGATAGGCCAGCCGCGCCGCCACTCGGCGCGCGCCTAAAAGCTGCTCCGCTTTTGGATTATCGGCGAGCAGCTTCTCAATCACCCGAATATTTTCCAGCAGACGCAGCTCCTGATTGCCGCTAATATTGCCGCCGTGCTTGCGGTAATAGAAGACCACTTCATCGAGATATGCAACCGGATAGCGGTTCATGAGGCGAAAAGCGAGATCTAAATCCATGGAAATTCGCAAGCTTTCGTCATGTCCGCCGACGGCTTGATAGCAAGACTTCGAGATCAACGCGGCTTGCAAGCGTACGATACTTTTGTCGAAGATGTCCTCGAGTTGCACGCCGCGCGCCGCCAGCCGGCGCGATTTTTCCGTTGGGATGATGGTTTCGCGATTGTGCTCTGCGCCGCCCAAATAGCTGCCGTTGGCGAACACCATGCCGCAATCGGGATGCTGCTGCGCGTAGCCGTAGAGTATTTCCAGATGGTTGGGGGCGCAGAGATCGTCTGAATCTTGAATCGCAATCCACGGCGCCCGCGCGTTCTTGACGCCCAAGTTGCGAGCCGCCGAGGGTCCGCGATTGGCTTGATGAAAATAGCAAATCCGGCCTTGGAACTCTTCCAGCACCTGCGTTGTGTTGTCCGTGGAACCATCGTCGACCACGATGGTTTCGAGATCTTGGAAACGTTGATTTAAAACGCTGCGGATCGTTTTCGGCAAAAAGTTTGCGCGGTTGTAAGTTGCGATCACCACCGAGACTTTAGGCGCTCCGCTCATGCTCGCCGGCAGCTAGACTTCGCTGTGTCTATCGTGGCTTCTCACACCGCGGATTTTGCCCATCAGATAGCCGCAGCATTTGGCGATGCGTCCTTCGGTCTTGTAAGCCTTCTGGGTTTTGCCGAGCAGCCGATAAAGCCCGTAGCGCGCGCAATTGGCGAACAAATTGGGCAGCACCCGAAAGGCGATGGAGTCATGGCGATATATGCTGCGGCTCAGGCCCTTGCGGTACTCGACCATGCGATTGTACGCGCGGCCATAACGATTCGGATTCAACTCATGGTAGACGACAGCGTGAGGCGTGTAACCGATTTTGAAACCAGCTTTGCGAATGCGCATAGAATATTCCGTGTCTTCACTAAACCCAGCCGCTCCCGGCCCCAACCGTGTGTCGAAGAAGCCAACGTTTTCAAAAACCCCGCGCTTAAAAGACATGTTGGTCCCAGTTAAACCGCGCAGCGGATGAATCTCATGCCCGTAGTCGATGTGGGGGATGTTATACTCAGCCAAACGAGACATCTCCGCACTATTTCCCGCCGCATCTCGCCCAGGAAGAATCTTTCCCTGCAAAGCATCGAACACAGTTGTGCGATGGGCCTCCAGGTGTTTTGCTAGGCAATCTGGCGCGGCGACCACATCGTCGTCAAGAATCATGATCACGGCACCATGAGCTTCGCGCAAGCCCAAGTTAAGCGCGTGCGCTTTGCCCTTCCGCCTCTCTTCCAAATAACGCAATGCCAAATGCCGCTTGCCCGCGCGCCATTGTTCAATCGTACTCGCAGTGCCGTCGGTGGAGCCATTGTCCAGGACCAAAATTTCGATCTCCTCAAAGTTCATTCGCTCACCCGACACCAAACTCTCTAATAATCGCACGAGGCTGGCGCGGCGGTTGTACGATGGGATGAGAATACTGAGGCGTACGGTCACAGACATTCGCGGAATCGAACGGGTCGGAAGTTCACGCTCCTAGGAGCGTCGAGCAAATATGCCGTTGTACACCTGGAATCCTCGCCGCCCGGGAGGCTTATGGAGGCCCGATTCGTTGACAAACTCGAAACCGCACTCGGCAAATTGGTCGATCAGGCTATGATCCGTGGTAACCGCCTTTCGATCCAGCTCGACGAGCACAGATTTTAGACGCCTGTCTGCCATCGTTCTGCGCGCTCCGTTGACAATTTTGCCCTCGAGACCATCGACATCAATCTTTAGATGGTCTGGAAACGGCGGATGAAACGTCGCAATGAAATCATCCACGGAAAAACCCAAAGTTGCCTGCGACGATAAAGATTCGGCCGCGCTGTTTTGCGGTGCAATCACCGCACCGAAACTATTTAGCGCGGAGCCGATTTTGCTACTCGTCATGTAGAGACAATCTAGCTTGGTGCTGTCGGTGAACGCAAAGCAGTAGGCGGAAAGTTTGGAGCTCAACCCATTCAATTCCACGTTCCGGCAAAGCAGATGATAGTTGCTGGCCGACGGTTCAAAAGCCAAGACGCGGTGTCCTTTGACCGCCGCGTAAACAGAATACGTACCGACGTTGGCGCCGATATCCCAGAGTATCTCGCCTTCTTGGAAGCCCTCTATCCATCGCAAGGTATCCGGCTCCTTGGTGTGCAGTGTTCGCGCCCGGTAGACCGGTATTTTACCCGGACAGAGAAACTTGATCGGACCAAAAGGAGTTGGCTGGACGATAATCGGTGCCAGGTCTTCGGCCAAGTGAGCCGTCATCATCGTAGCACGCTTGGGTCCTATGATCTTACTAGCCGTTTTGACCAGCGACGTAACCACGTCGAGGGTTTTTTGCTTGGGTCGCATATGGCTAAAAGCCTTACCGCTATACGTGAGTAGTAACGGCACTCGGTTGATCAAACCGACTGCACATCTGGTTTGAGCATTGAACCTTAAAGACGCCCTAACAAGGCTCCTGCATGCATCGCGGTTGTCCTGCTTGACCCACGAAACTAGCGCGTGAAAAAATCAGCGATCGACTGAACAACGGCTCGCTGCATCGCTTCGGTCAATTCCGGATAAATCGGCAGCGCGATAGTCTGTTGAGCCGCTGCTTCACTCTCAGGAAAATCGCCCGGCTTGTGACCCAAATCTCGAAAACACTCCTGCAGGTGAAGCGGCACGGGATAGTAGATCTCACAGCCGATATTTGCCCTTTTGAGGTGGTCGATCAGCCCATCGCGCCTTCGCGTGCCGACGCGAATGACAAATTGATTGTAGATGTGCCTCCCCCCTGCGGCTTCGTGCGGTAAGGCCACCGGCGCACCGCTACTCCCCGCGCCATTGTCCGTTGTCAGTTTTGCCGCGGTAAAGAGTTGTCTATAGGTTGCGGCATTGCGCTGCCGCGCCGCGGTCCAGCCGTCGAGATATTTCAACTTCACCCGCAAAACCGCCGCTTGAATAGCATCGAGCCGAAAGTTGCCACCGATGTATTTGTGATAATATTTGGCCTTCGATCCGTGCCCTCGCAACATCGCGACTCGCTCGGCGAGCTCGGCATCGTTGGTCGTCACCATCCCGCCATCGCCGAACGCGCCGAGGTTCTTCGACGGAAAGAAGCTAAAGCAACCCAGATCACTGATCGAACCGGCACGTTTGCCGTTGTCCTCGGAACCGATCGCTTGCGCCGCATCTTCAATGACGCGGAGCCGATATCGACGTGCAAGGTCTACGATGAGGTCCATCTCCGCCATTTGTCCGTAAAGATGCACCGGCATAATCGCTCGAGTCCGCCTGGTAATCGCCGACTCAATTTTCGTCGCATCGATATTATAAGTCAGTGGATCGATGTCGACGAAAACCGGCGTCGCGCCGACTCTGGAAATACAACCGACCGTAGCAAAAAACGTGTAGGGGGTCGTGACAACTTCATCACCGCTGCCGATGCCCAAGCTCATAAGTGCAACCAACAAAGCATCCGTGCCAGAGGAGACCCCGATGCCAAATCGACAAGCAGAGTAGGCTGCAATCTCCCGTTCGAGCTGCTCCACTTCAGGGCCAAGAATAAACTGCTGCGACTGCACGACCTTATCAATTGCAGCCCGAATCTCCGCTTCGATGGCACCGTATTGGGTGCGCAAATCTAGCAGCGGTACGGGTGTAGGACTCACGAATCTAGCGTTGGTGCGGAATCACTTTTGCGCCACGACGATAATTCCCGGCGCGAAATCAATATTTAACAACCGCAGCACGCCCCGATAGCGCCATGAGCGCCAGCGTTTTTTCCAATCCATCCGGCATACTCGATAGCCGTAAAAGCGCGTAAATCCCGCGGTTGCCAACCAACCAGCCAGATGACGGATTCTAAATGGCGTGACATGGCTTGAGTCTGACCGAAACGACATCGGATGATAAACGTTCGGAGTTGAAACGAAAATTTGCCCACCGGAATTGAGCAGGTCATAGGCGTGCCTAAAGAATTCCAAGGCCATGCCGGGCGGCATCTGTTCGACTACTTCAAAGCAGCCGATCGCATCGAACCTTTCGGTAATTTCATCTAATGAGTAGTAATCATGGTGATTGGATCGGTCGACATCCATGCTTTTGTAGACGAAACCCGCAGCCGCTGTTTCCCGCAAGTATTTTTCCAGCGAGCCATTATTGGCTCCGATATCCAGAACACTCATCCCCGGCCGTAAAAACTTCGCCAGCGGCTCGCGATAGTCCGCAATGATGGGGATTTTGAGGATGGGTTTGTCGATTTGATCTTCGACCAGATTTTTCGCCCGATTGATTAAAGTCCAGTCGACATCCACGGCCGGTCATCCTCTTGCAGGTCTTACGGCGCCGAAGCTCAGGCACTCGCCGCTAGCGAAACCTCAGGGTCCTTGATCGCAGCCGTCGCAACATTGACATCGAGCGCTCGCAACACTGCGCGCGCAGCGCGCTGGCCCGAGCTGCCGTCAAGTCGGAAACATAGTTCGGTGCGCAAGCGCGTCCTCCCTGCACGATCGATCGAGGGATCGTCGAGATAGGCATCGACGACTTGTCTAAGCTCTTCCGGCGAATACACCAAACGCAGACCCTGGGTATCGACAAGTTTTTTGTAGTGGCTGTTGAGAAAAATATCGTCGAAATAGCGGTTTTCCGCTCCTCGATCTCGGCCAAAAGCGATGGATATTACCGGCTTATCCAAAACCGCCGCATCGATGGCCATAGTCGATGCTATATTGACAATCACGTCGGAATGAAAAATGGTCGACGCTAGGTTAACCATGTCGGCCCACGAGGGATCCCAGCCATCGTGCAGCTTGGACAAACGGCCCGGTTCCTGAATCGTCAACCAAGGACGATTGGTAAAGTGTCGGTAATACTCCTCGCGCAGTCGTTGAGTTGTGATCGGATGCAAGCGCAATATCAGTTGGCACGACGACCCCAAATTACCGCCCTGCAAAGTTTGATAGACGGTCTCAACAATGTCGGGCTCATTGGGAATAAACCCCTCGGTGGATGCGGCGTAGGTGATCAATTTCCGGTCGGGGCTAAGCTCGTGAGCGTGAAAAAACTCCGCGCGAGGCAAAAAACTCTTGTTGTCGGTGTAGAGATCAAATTGCGGCACACCGACCACTTCTACCTTTTCGCGCGGAAAAAAGTGCAACTCGGCAGCTTCGTCGACCATGGTTTCATTCCACACCGCCATCGAATCTGGCACAACTGACAAGGGTCCTTTACAGATAAAATTGTCCCAGCTCTCGACCAAACAGAGGACCTTGACACCGCGCAGCCTGGCTTCTTTGACCATATGCATGTTGGTGCCAAAGACTCTCGTAAAAACCGCAAGGTCCGGTTTATACTTTTGGTAAAGCGGTGCCAACGCGGCTTGACTGCGATAGAGAGCCATTTCCCAGCGATTAATGCGCTGTTCATTGGCACGGAGCGTCCGCGCGAGCCTTCCTGCGGTATCGCGCCACGCCAATCCCCACTTGCCGCGCTGTGCCAACCTTCGTACCCGTATGGCTTGCGTAAGGCCTCGATTTACCCAAACGTAGTCTTTGAGGTTCTTTAACCGCTTCTCAACAAAACCAACTTTTGTCCGCGGCCATTTTTCCACACAAACGTTAGGCGCTTCGAATTCCTTGCGAAACTCAGGCTCATCGCCGATCGGCGAGATGATCACGGTGCGCAGATTAGGATTCGCCGTCAGCGTCTTGAGAAAATCGGTGCGCAAGAGATTTCGGTTAGAAATCCCTTGCCGTAGAAATAAAAAAACTGTTTTCACAGGCAACTTTTTCTAACGGGCTGCGCTTTGGCGTGCGATCAATGTCTCGGCCAGCAAGAAATCAATTTCGTTGTTGATGTCGACTGATTCATATTCGTCATTTACTAACGGAATGATCTCGGTCCCCGTCGTCGAACGGAGCTGCCAGACGTTGCTAGCGCGAAACACGTCCATCGACGCGTTTTGAATGTAAACGGTCGGCAGCAGCTGATACGACAAGGTATGCGCCTCCGGCAGCTTCTGCTCCACTGGGATCAGCGAGCGAATTCGGCTCTGGCTCTGGTTCATCACCCACATTTTGTGCGGGTGCTCGGAGCAAAGCCGCACCGTGCGTACGCAGTGTGCCATTGGGTCTTCGCGCAACAGCTCGATAGCTTTGTCGATGGTAGCGCTCGTTCGAAATGGTGACGTCGGCCGCAACAGGCAGACGAAATCCGGCTCGTATTTTTCGTGATCTCTAAACCAGCCCAGCGCATGCTCCATCGCCTGCAGTTCGGTTGAATGGCCTTGAGCTATCTCGGCAGGCCGGCGAAACGGCACCTCCGCTCCCGCCCCAAGCGCAACATTGGCAATCGCATCGCTATCGGTAGATACCACGACCCGCTCGATGTAGCGGGAGCGCTTCGCCCCCTCGATGGAGTATGCCAAGAGTGGCTTGCCGGCCAGCGGCCGGATGTTTTTGTTCGGCACCCGCTGCGAGCCGCCGCGGGCGATGATGATCGCCAATACTTTCATCAGAAACGGTCAGTCCGTCAATGCCGCGATGCTTCGCGCCAAGCTCGCGCCATCCAGGCCATGATGGCGCAGCGCTTCTTGGGGCGTGCCGCACGCCAAAAGCCCCTCGACGGCGAATTTTTTATAGTTTCGTCCGGCAAGGAGTCCGGTCTCGTACAGCTCGTTGATCAGATAATCCCCAAGGCCGCCGATGGGCGCATGATCTTCGATCACGCAAATATTCCGACAGGGCGACAATTCTTGTTTCAACCAAACGCGGTCACAACGATTGAGCCACGGCATGTTGATGACTTTGATGCGCAGCCCCTGCTGCCGCAGAATCTCTTCCGCGCACAGCGCCTCGTGCAACATCACCGGTCCGTAGGCGAGGATGGCTGCATCCGAGCCAATAGTCAATGCAACCCCGCGCCCGACAGCGAATTCGTATTCAGAGGGCAACTCAATCATCCGCGGCGACGGGCCGATAATCAGCCGCAGCATGTAAACGCCGGTGCCACCCTCGAGGCAATATTTCAGCGCAAGTCGCGCTTCCTTGGCGTTGCACGGCTGAATGATCGTGCAGTTGGGCAGCGCGGCAAACAATGAAATATCCCGAACGGATTGATGGGACGACCCCGGCCCGGCTGGGATCAGACCGGCATAGTGGCAGACATAAATTATCTTGGTTTGCTCGCAGGCATTGTTGTAAATCTGCTCGTTCGCCCGCGCCCCCATGAAGCTCGCAAAAGTATTCACTACGGGCAGCAGTCCCTGGGAAGCGAGCCCGCCTGCCATGGAGACCATGTCTTGCTCCGCGATACCATTTTCGATGAATCGCTTGGAAAACTTCTGCTCGAAGGCGCGCAGACGGCAGTCGGCGGTTAAGTCGCCCCCCAGCACGACGATATCCTTGCGGGTCTCTGCGAACTCAACCAAGGCTTGACCGTAGGCATCGGCGACGTACTCGCGCGACACACTGGCGGAGCTGCGCTCGGGATCGGGGAGATCTTCGAGTGCGATGGAACCCAAGTGCAATTCTTCAAAGCGCTCACAGATGCGCGTAAGTATTTCGGCAAACCCCGCTTGAAAAGACTCGTCATCGGGGGCTCCAGCGTGCCATCGATAGAGACCGCGATTGGCGGCCAGCGCTACGGGATGTTCCATGAAAGAAACGCCGCGTCCTTTGATCGTGTCCGCAATCAGAATCTTCGGCTTGTCATTGATCGCTGCGAATTCGGCGAAGCGCGCTTCGAGCTGGGCAAAATCATGGCCGTCGCAGCGCGCCACATGCCAGCCGAAGGCGCGGAACTTGGCAGCCATATCTCCCAGATCGATAATTTCGGCGACCGGCTTATCCGATTGCAGCTTATTGTGATCGACGATCACGGTCAGGTTGGCGATCTTTTGATGCGCCGTAGTTTGCAGCGCTTCATAGATCTGCCCTTCCTGCAGCTCGCCATCCCCCGTCATGACAAACACTCGGCCACCGCGCTTTTGCAGCGCTTTGGCTTTCGCCATGCCTTTGCCTTTGGAGATACCCATGCCGAGCGAGCCAGAGTTGGCTTCCATACCCGGCGTGCGCACATCGGGGTGGCCATAGGTGCCGCCAAAACGGCGCAGGTTGATGAATTTCTCCTGCGGCAAAAGGCCCAGCGAAAACATCACCGCGTAGAGACCGGGAACGTCATGACCTTTCGACGAGAAATAAATGTCTCGATCGGGGTGTTGAATGCCGAGCTTGGCAATATTCAATTCGCGATAATAGAGATCGGTAACTATGTCCAGCGAGCTAAAGCTCGAGCCCAAATGGCCCGACCCGGCGCGCTTCACGGTGGCGAGCGTATTGGCGCGGCACATGTCGGCAATAATCCCGAGCTTATCGTGCTGCGGCAGCGCCGCGGCGTGAACCCGGGCAAACTCAGCCGCCGGTATCAGTTGAATCTTAATCAATCGCTTTGCCGTTGATGGACAATTATCGAGGTGCAGAGACAAGCGGCTCAACCCACGCGAATCAGTAGGCTTTGCCCGGTCTCCAAATGAAACTTGAGGTAGTTCGTGCGACTCGCGACAAATTCATCGACCGCCTGCTTACTCCCCTCACAAGTGGTAAAACCGTAATCGTCCGCCACCATCACACCGCCGACCAGCAACCGTTCTGAGAAAAACTCCAGGCAGGCGCGGGTCGGCGCATAGATGTCGACGTCCACATGAACGAAGCAAAACTTTTCCTGCGCGAGCTCGGCGCAGCGATCTTCAAAACGCCCCTTCTGCACCATCACGTTGGGGAATACCGACAGGTATCTTTTCACTTCTTCGAAGGATGTATCGCCGAACTTTCCCGGCCAGTGGCTGTCGTCCTGCTTGGCGATGTCGTCGGGATGCCCCTCAAAAGTGTCGATCGAATGGATTCTTAAGGGTCGACCAAACAACTGCTGCGCCGTGGCGGCGATGAAGTAGCTGCCGCCGCCGCGATAGACGCCGATTTCTGCAATGCTGACGTCGGCGTTAGCCAGATGGCGGACATTGCACAGCGCTTGATACAAGACATAGAGGCGATCGTAGTACAGAAGCGATCGCCTATCGGCGATCACCCTGTCGGCGAGTTCTTTGAATCCGCCGATTTCTTGGATGCGACTTTTTTCCCAGTAGCCCGCGCCGTAGGTTTGCGGGCAGTAGTGAAAATCGTCGCGGTAGCGATAGACCGCCAACCCTAGCTTGGGGCCAAGTTTTTTGAAAAGCGGCTTGGCGCGCAGTTTTCTGCGCTCTCTGCGCCGTTGTTTATTCTGATACTTTTCGGTCAATTCACTCATGAAAACTACAGGCCGCCAGGATTGACGTTCATATAAACATCTTTGAGCGTAGAATACACATCCAACGCCTCGGTGCCGGGCTCGCGTGAGCCGTTCCCCGACTGTTTCACACCGCCGAAGGGCATATGGGCCTCGCTGCCATAGGTTCCGGCATTGACGACCGCCACACCGGCCAGCACTTTCTGCGTAAACTCGACGGCACGGTCAAGGTTGCGCGTGTGGATACACGCCGTCAAGCCGTACGGCGAATCGTTGGCGAGCGCCAACGCGGAGGCAAAATCTTTGACGCGGTACAGACAAGCGATCGGTCCGAACAATTCACGCGTCGACAGCTCATCTTCAGCCGTGACGGCTTCGAGCAGCGTCGGCGCCACATAAAAACCTTTCTTGTGCGACGCATCCACGAGCCGTTCGCCGCCAATCAGGACTCTGGCACCGCGCCGCTGGGCGTCGGCGACGGCGCACAGCATATTTTTCAACTGCTTCTCGTTGATCACCGGACCCAAGTCGTCTTCGTCGGCGGTGCCAACCTTGAGCTGCCGCGTTCGCTCGATCAGCAAATCACGAAATTTTTCATAGATGGACCGGAAAATGATGATGCGGCTGGCCGCCGCGCAGCGCTGCCCCGAGTTGCTGAAAGCTGAAAGCAGCACCCATTTTGCGGCATTGTCCAAGTCGGCGTCATCGCAGACCACTAGAGGATTCTTACCGCCGAGCTCGAGGGACACTTTGGTCAAGCGTTCGCCGGTCACCGCGCCGATTCTTTTCCCCACCGTCGTTGACCCGGTGAAGCTGATCACATCGATATCCGGATGCGCCGCCAGGGGCGCACCGGCCTCCTCGCCGTAGCCGTGAATCACGTTTAGCACTCCATCGGCAAGCCCAGCGGAGCCCGCGATCCGAGCGAATAGCCACGCCGTCATCGGCGTATCTTCAGCCGCCTTTAGGACCGCGGCATTGCCGCAAATCAAAGCCGGAAACACTTTCCAAGCGACGTTGGCGATCGGCGTATTTGCCGCAACGATCAATCCGGCGACCCCCAACGGTTGGCGCACTGTCAGCGCGTAGCGATTAGGCGTGCCGCTGGTGGTCGTGCGGCCATACAGTCTCTGGCCCTCGCCCGCGTAAAATAAACCTAACTCGATCGCGCCATCGGTTTCCCCTAGCGCCGCAGCCTTGGACTTGCCGGTCTCCAGGGCGACTATCGCGGCGATCTCTTCGCGCTGCTGGCGCATCGCCAGCGCGACCGCGTGCAGCAGCATGCCGCGGCGCACAGCGGGCATGGCCGCCCATTGGGGCTGCGCCCGCCGCGCCGCCACCACCGCCAACTCAACGTCCGTGGCGCGCGAACGGGCCACCTGGCACAGTCGCTCGCCGGTCGCTGGATTGAGCTTGTCGAACCACTTATCGGCTACCGCAGGGCGATCCGTCCCACCGATGAGGTTGGGAATGCGAGTTGGCGTCGAGCTCACGGCTTCACCACGCGGTCCAGCCGCCGTCAATGACAAGGTTAGAGCCGGTCATGTAGGCTGAAGCTTCGGAGAGCAAAAACACGATGGCGCCGTTGTACTCGTCGGCTCGCGCCATCCGGCCCATCGGCACGCGCTGGCAATAGCCCTCAAGAAATTTCTCGTCCTGATGATTGAAAACACCGCCGAGGGTTAACATGTTCACTCGCACTTTCTGCGCCGCCCAATAGGTTGCGAGGTAGCGCGTGAGATTGACCAAACCCGACTTCGACGCGGAATAGGCTACCGGCTTGAAAAACGGCGCGCCGCTCCTCCGGCGATATTGGTAGATTCTTTGATCGGGCGACACCACGCCGTAGATCGAGCCGATGTTGATGATCGAGCCGCCGGCGGACTGGGCCATCTGTCCGCCGATTACCTGGCAGCAGAGAAAGACTCCTTTTAAATTGACGTCGAGCACCTGGTCCCAGGATGCTTCGGGGTATTCCTCGAAAGGACCGTTCTCCGCTGCGGGCGCGTTGGGCGGCGAATCCAGCGCCGCCGCGTTGATCAAACCAAAGGGCACGCCCCATTTCGCGTTCACCTGGGATAAGCCATCCTCGAGCGACCTGCGCGACGCAACATCAACCGCCACAGTCATGAGCTGGTCGAGGGAGGCCTCGCCACAGAGCCGCGCCGCAATGTCGGCGGCCGGTGCCTGATCGAAGATCGCCACCCGCGCACCGCGCCCGATCAGCGCGGCGCAAAACTGCTGCCCTAGCTGGCCTAAACCTCCGGTTACAATGACCGTCTTATGCTGCACATCGAAAACATCCTCAGCCAAAGATGCCATTGTCGACTAACTCGATGACGCCGAAAACACCCGTTCGAACAGATCGCAAACTTCGCGCACGGCGCCCTGGCCGCCGTGAGCTTCTGTGCGATACAGCCCCAGCTCAACAACGTCAGGGTGCGCATCCTGCACGACGACTGGAAAACCAACGTTTTGCAGGCATGTCCGGTCATTCAAGTCGTTGCCGACGAAGGCCACTTGCTGCAGCGACAGGCCGCGCTCTTGGGCGGCCCGTTCAAGCTCAGCGCGCTTGTCGGCGCAGCCCTGCACACAAGGAATGCCCAACTTCTTGCTTCTGACGCCGACGATGGGATTGACTTCCGTCGAGATGATCATGGTCGCAATGCCGAGCCGTTTGAGCTTTTCCAAGCCGATGCCATCGCCGCGGTAGCAACAGACCGCCTCCGCGCCATCGGCGAAAACATAAACCTTATTGTCGGTGAACACTCCGTCGAAGTCGAAGGCGATCAAACGGATCGCGCGGATGCGTTCTTGTAGGCTCGGGCTGGGCGATTTCAAGTGTCCTCTAGGCGTCGCGCAGATCGTCGAGGAGGATATTTTCGTCCGCTTCGAGACTGCGCCGCGTGTGCCGCCCCAGGACCCGATCGATTTGGTTGGGCGGCAAGCCATCGTTGGGCGATTTCAGGGCGATGTCTTCCAGAGTGATTTTGTGGCCGGCAGGTAAATTTCGCGCCGCAACAATTTTTTTGGCCATTTTCACCAGCGGCCTTTCTTCCGACGGATAGGTGCGCTTAACCCCGTCACCCATCGCCACCGCAGCCCGCTGTAGATCGCGCACCAGTCGGCGCATGCCGCCGGGTTCCAAGGAAAACGCATGATCGGCGCCCTTCCAAGCGCGATTCAACGTGAAATGTTTCTCGATCACCCGCGCGCCCAACGTGTAGGCGACCATCGCCAACGCGATGCCGTTTTGGTGATCCGAAAGCCCCACGACAATGTCTGGAAACCGTTCACGAAAGGTCGTGATTACCTTCAGATTCATCTGCTCGGGATCCACCGGGTAGCTGGCCGTGCATTGCAGCAAGCAGAGATTCTGATTCAGCGCCATGATCGTATCGTAGGCGCGTTGCACGTCATCCAGGGTTCCGCCACCGGTGCTGACAATCATCGGTTTGCCAATGCGCGCGACATGCTTTAACAGTGACAAATTTCTCAGATCGCCGGAGGCGATCTTATAAGCCGGCATCTCCAGCTCGGCGAGAAAGTCTGCGCTGCGAAAATCGAAAGCGGTGGCAAACATCGTAATGCCCAACTCGCGGGCGTAGCGTTTGAGCTCGACGTATTCGTTACGGCCAAACTCCAAAGCTTCGCGATGGGCGCCGTAGGTCGGACCGAAACTATTCTCATTCTCGTAGGGCGACTCGTACATGGTGCGCGTATAGAGCGTGCGATTGTCGCGCTTTTGCAGCTTGACGGCGTTGACGCCGCATTCCTTCGCGGCGCGAAAGAACTCTTTGGCTTTGCCAAGATCGCCCTGATGGTTGTGGCCGATTTCGGCAATCACATAGCAGTCAGCTCCGTCGCGCGCGACCATATCGTTATCAATGTTCAAAAAAGCACTCACGAATCACTCCGGGTTAAAGGCGTCGAGACTTTTCGGTAAGCATTACCTAGCACCGAAACGTTGCGGCTGCCAACATCCTCACTCAACCTTGCAGAGCTACTTTGAAAAGCAGCATGCGATCGTTCCGCACGCCAACGAATTCCTTTTCCAAAATAAGCCCCAGTTGCGCCGGCGCTGCGGCTATTTTCGGATACGTCTTCTGCCAAGTCTTGGCTTCCGCTGCCAAATAGTCCGGCTTTTTTGTTTTCAGATAATCGGGAAACATCGACTCATTCACCCCGCTCAGAAGCAATGCTTGGGCTCCGGCATAGAAAGTCACTCGGTCGTCAAAAACCGCGACTTTGACTGCTTCGGCCCCGCCCCGCTGTTTGAGATAACGTCCGGCTTCCCGCACGAAGCCTTTTTCGCGTGAGATCGGTGCCAGAGTCTTAGGCAACGTGGCCGCCAGAAAAGTCGCCACCGTCAGGCCAACCGCGATCCTGGCGCGCGACTCGTTCACATTTGCTTTAAGCCAGTCCCACAGCCAAACAAGGCCCAGCGCAGACCAGCCGAGACAGATCGGCACGACTTGCACGGAATAGCGGCGACGCACAAGAATGATAGCCAGACCAAAAACAAAAAACAGTACGTAGGTTAAGAGCAACAAATCTCGACGCTGCCAAAATTGATTGCGCCACAGAAGGGTTAGTCCGATCAGCATAAAAGGCACAAATGGAAAATGCATCGCTTCGAACCAGGTGCCGATCGCCGGAAAAAAGTCCCACAGCACCTTCTTGGCGAACAACAGAGGATGATTTTTGACGAAACCCAGGAAATCACTCGCCTCCTCCGGCGACTGGGCCTCCCGCTCGCCGCCTTCGAGGAGCCCGGATTCACTCAAGCTCACTGCCAACGTCACTCCAGCCTTGCGGCTCAGCGCGCCCCATTGCCCCGTCTCTATACTCAAATAGACAATGTAGGGCAAAGCGAAAACAACGAACCCGCCGATCATCGCCAGCGAGCTGCCAGTCGCCCAACGAAGATCGATCTCCCGGCTCAGAAACACACGGATCGCCAAAAACAGCGGCATCACCACCAACAAGCCGATCGCTTCCGGGCGCACCAGGTACGCAAACCCCGCAACTAGCCCGCCGAGAAAAAATCCCAAGGCGCGGCGCGATCGATAGCCACGCTGAAACAGGAGCAACGCCACAACCACCAGAAGAAAATACGGGCTCTCACTTCTAACGTGTGCAGAGTAGCGCGCCAAGAATGGACTCAGCGCCGCCAAATACACCGCCACGAGCGCGATGCGTTCGTCGTCGAAGACCTCTTGCACCAAAAGATACAAGGGCCAGAGCAGAACAACGCCACAGAGGATCGAAAAGAGTTGGCCGCTCAGCTCCCAATTTGCGGTTAAAGGATAAACCAATGCAAGGAGTATGGGATAGCCTGGAGAATAGTAGGAGCCCAGCCCAGCCCACCAGCGGCCAGCATAGAAGGCTTGGGCCGCTTCGATATAGTGCACGCCGTCCGAGCTGATACAGTAATATTGCCACAGCAAGTAAAACCGAACCGCCGCACAAAGCAGCAATGCCCCTATGAGCATTTGCCGTGCAGACGATCTATCGTGGGTCCCAGCCATCTAACTAATCTAGGACAACAGCGGCAGCAGCGCCGTCAAATCGCGACCTTTTGCAAATCCAAGGCGCGGCTAGCTTGCTCGATTTGGCGCGCCCAGAGTTTTCGTTGCTGCGCATCGCTGCTGATGCTTCCCAGATAGGATCTTAGAAAGCGCATGCGCTGGCTCCTGCTAAGGTATTTGCCCAGCGTTCGATTGATCTGCACGAGATTTTTGATGCGCCGGCGGCGGTTCAATGCGCTGAAACGGCGCACGCCCTCGAGATCGAGAACAAAAAAACCGAACGCCCCGCCCGGGCCTTGCGGCACCGCAAGGATGTTAAAGTCCTTGAGATCATTGTGGTAGATATTTTTTTCATGCAGCCGGGCAAACAGTTGGCTGAGACCCCTGAGAAAGTCACGCCGTCGGTGCACTCCTGCGGCGCCACCGAGAGCCGCAAGGTCCTCCAGCCAGATACGATTCACAATCTTGCTGCCGGCGACTTCTTCAGTGAGGTAGAAACTCCGGCTTAAGAACCGGCCTTGGCGATGTTCGATAGCAGCGATCGGGCGTGCCGTGGCCACACCCGTATCGGCTAGGATGACGGCACCTCGGAGCGACCGGATCGCCCCCGAAGCGAAAAAAATCGAAACCAGCCTATGGCGCCAGGAGAAAGCGTCATAGCGTTTGATGTAAACCCGCACTTGCCGGTCGGCCGCTCCCAGCAACACACAACCCACCTTGATCTTCGATTGGTCCTTGATGATTTCACAGTCTGGCAGTTCTAGCAGCCGATCGGGGTCGGAGATCAGGTCGATGAACGCTTCGCTGGCAAAACTGGGGTCGACCCAAATCGCCGAGCGGCCGCGCCGACGAAAGACAAAATCAGCAAATCGCTGCGCCGCCACTCAGTGGACCGCCACCTCTTTGAGCAACGCGTCGACCTTAACGAAATGTTTGGGCCAACTGTACTCTTCAGCTAATTGCCGGGCTTCTCGGCGCAGCGAGGCATCGCTGCCGCTGCTCAGCAAATCTGTCAGCGCCTTGGCGAGCTCGTCGCTGTCTTCGCTACGCGCAACTGCGCCCTTTTTTAAGCGGCCGGCAAGAATCTCCGCGGCGCCTGCGGTCGCGCTAACCAGCACTGGCATGCCGCTAGCCAGGGCTTCCAGCACCACGTTGCCAAACGCTTCTTGCAAAGACGGCAGCGCCACCAGATCGGCGGCAGCGTAATAGTTTTCCACGTCGTCGCGCCGTCCGGCAAACACGATTCTCCCGGGCGCAACCCTTTCCGCCCACGATTTGTAATGGCCGAGCCGGGCATCGTCGCCGACAACCAACAAAAAGACTTCCTTCATTGGCTGTGCATCCCAGAGCGTGAGCAAACGATCGAGCCCTTTGCGTTGAAAACCGTTGCCGACAAAGAGCACAAGCGGCGCGTCCAGGGGAATCTGATTCCGCCGTCGCACCGATGGTCCGATCGCGTCCCGCTTGGCGGGGTGGAAACGCTCGGTGTCAACACCGTTGTAGATCACGGCGATACGCTCGTCGGCAATGGCATAGTGATCCATCAAATCGCGCTTGACCTCAGCCGAGACTGCGAGAATTTTTTTGTAGCTGTCCGAGCAAAATTCGCGCTCTTCAATCGCCAACAAGCTGCGGTGATACGGGCTCAACTGTTGCCACAATCGCCGGCGCACGCCGCCGCTCAGCGCCATCCGCTGCAAGAAACCGCGGTGCGAGCCACCGCCGCAGCGCAAGACATCCTGGCGCAGCATGCGCCCGAAGCTAACCACCACGTCGCACTTGAAGCGGGCAATTTCCTTCGGCCCTTGGACGGCCAGACTTACCAGCCGCGCGGTTCGCCCCAAGGGCAGCACCGGTAGCTGATGACTTTGCACTCCAGCCGGTGCTGCCACATCGAACTCACAGCAAAAAAGGTGAACTTCATGGCCCAGATCCCTGAGCCCTTCAGCGGTTCGATAAAGATCTTTTTCAGTGCCGCCTCTGAGATCAAGCCGTTTGTGTGCGAGCGCAATCCTCATCCGTAGTCAACAAACTCGCGCCTCTCGACTATTCACCGGATAGACGGCGGCGATTGAAACGATCGAGGGCTTGGTCGAGCGCGAGCACCTCGCGGCCGAGCAAGCCGGCAAGTTTTTCGGTGCGCAGTCCGCCCCGCAACGGTCGGACGGCCTTCTGCTTCATGCTCGCCGTCGTCACCGGCGTAACGCGGCTGACATCGCCGCCCAGCGACTGCACCAACGCCCGGGTAAAATCGGTGCGCGGCAGTAGATCTTTGCCGACCACGTTGACGATGCCGCTGGCGCGCTTGCCGGCCAGCTCGATGCTGCATTCGGCGAGATAGTCAGCGAGAGTCGGATTGCCGATTTGATCGAAGGGAATCGTCAGCTCCTGACCCGTCTGCACCCGCTCATAAACCTGCATGGCGAAGTTTTTTTTCTTGGACAGCGGGTCCCAACCGTAAACCACCGTGGTGCGCAAAATCAGCACATCCGGCAAGATCTCGCGCAAGACAGTCTCTGCATCGAGCTTGCTTTTGCCGTAAACGCTCAGCGGTGAGGTTGGCGCCTGCTCATCGTAGGGCCCGTTCTGGCCATCGAAAACATACTCGGTCGAGTAAAAAACCAACTTTACGCCGAGGCGGGCGGCTTCCTGCGCCACCCGCCGCGGCCCCTCGACATTTTGTCTATAGGTTTCTTCAGGGTGCTCTTCGCAATAGTCGACGTGGGTCAGTGCCGCGCAAAGATAGATCGTGTCCGGCACGCACTCGCCAAAAAAGCGCTGCACCTGGGTGGCGTCGCTAATATCGAGCGGTTCTAAACCTGCGCGCGGTTGAGTGACGTGGGTGCCGACGACCGGGCGGTTCGCGGCCTTCAGACGGCGCATCAACTCCTGGCCGACGAGCCCGGAGGCACCGATGACTAACTGCGTATTTTCAGGCACGCTTCACTTCCTGGTCCAGGGAATTTTTCCACCGCATCAAGCTGCGAAAACTCTCGTCCATCACCCGATCGCATTCCCAACGCCGTTGGCGAGTCTTCTCTTCCAACCAACGCGCCAAAGCGGCGCCCTGCTTCGACGACAACTCGGTGTCGAGATAGGCGCGCAAAAATCGCATCCGGTCCTGCAACGAGATTCCCGGCAGCGGCATGCGATTCAACTGCACGAGGTTTCGTTTCCATTGCGACTGCGGCAGCGATTGCGGATAACGCCGCGTGCGGTCATTGTCCATGAAATAGAATTGCCAGCGCCGATCCTCCGCCGGACCGATGAATACATTGGTCGCCACTAAGTCGCCGTGGACAAAGCCAAGATCGTGAAACCGCCGGATTTCCCTTGCCAGCTGCTCGAGCCCCGTCCATTTGTCCGCCCGGCTCACGGTAGGCTTCGAGCGGCGAAGGTTTTGTTGCAGTGTCTGTATCAGCGACACTCCAGCTACTGGCACGGTCACCAGGAAGGCGCACTCGAGCAGGCGTCGGGTTCGTCTCTCCCCCGCCGCTATCGCCAGGGGAACGTTAAAGCCCGCCGCTGCCAACTCCACGCCCACCCGCTGGGCGCGGCGCGCCTTCGACAGACGAAAGCGATCCTTCAACATTCCGCCGGTGGTGCTAGGGTAAAATGTTTTCAGATAAAAGCTCTGTGCCGCTCCGCCGGTTTCCAGCAACTCTGTTTGCGGGTGCTTCGCGGCTGTTTGTTGCGCGATTCGCTCTCGCACCGCATCCCACAGCGGTCCGCTCCAATATTCTGAGCAAACCCACAGAGTCCAAGGACCGTCGCGCAGCGTGCTGTAACTATTGCCAATGACCATGGGCAGCTTTTTGCCCCACCGACCGGCGCAACACAGCGGCCACTTTGTTTACGATCGCGTCGCTGCTTATCGAGCGCATGCATATTTTGCCGATGGTGCAATTTTTTCGATAGCACGGCGCGCAATCGGCCTTGCCTTGAATCACCAACTCGCCAAAGCCGTAGGGCCCGGTGCGCTTTGGATCGGTGGCGCCCCACAACGAAATCACCGGCGTGCCAACCGCCGCCGCCAGATGCATCAGCCCCGTATCCGGACCGATACAGACAGAAGCGTGTTGAATGACGCCCACCGCTTCGCGCAATGAAGTTTGGCCGACCAGATTCACAACCCTACCCTCGGCGGCGCGGACAACTTGTTCGGCGACCGCCGCTTCACTGCCGCCGCCGAGCAAAACCACCGATAGCCCATGGTGCCGCAGCAACGCGTTGGCGCAGCCGGCGATCTGTTCAGCAAACCAATCTTTGCTCGGCCAGCGCGAACCGACGAACAACGCCGCGAAGGTGGTGTCGACACCGCTCAGGTGGCGGCGCACAGCGAGCTTGTCTTGCGGCGTCAATTCGATCTGCCACTCAATCGGCCGCGGCGCGATGCCTAGCCATTCGGCAAACTTCATGTAGTGATCGATCTTGGCCACCGAGTCGCCCACCGCGTCGATGTGATAGTTGTTAAAAAAGCCGTTGCCCTCCTTGGCGTCCGAGGGATGAAAACCCAAGCGGCACGGCGCTCCCGAAGCACGGCTCACCACGCCGCTTTTGAAATGACGCTGGAGGTCCAGCACGAGATCGAAACGGCGGGCGTGAATCTGTCGAAGAAACGGCCAGAGGGCCGCGATCGGACGGTGGCGATCATAGATGATCACCTCATCGATGGCGGCAAAATTCTCCAAGAGCGGAAAACAGGCGGGCTCCACGGACCAGGCAAGAAAGGCGCGCGGGAAACGACGCCGGACGAGCTGCGCCAGCGGCAAGGCGCGCGTGATGTCGCCCAAAGAGCCATGCAAAACGAAAAGAATCTTTTTCGGCTCAACCGGCAGCGCCATGGTAGCAGCTAACGAACTTGTTCCAGTCCTGCTCCGACAGATAACGGCGCGCGCTATCCAACTTGCGCACTGAGCGTTGCAAACGCGCCAAATTGCCGGCGGCGATTTTTTGCGGCACCGGGCCGAGAAACAGCACGGCTTTATCGAAATCGATGATATACGCCTTGAGCCCCTCGGCTTCGCGCCGGATCAAGATATTTTTAAGATTGAGATCGCCGTGGCAGACGCCTTGACGGTGCAGCGCGTGCAAACTCAACGCGACGGCTTGCAGCACTTTGTCCAGCCCTTCAGCGCGCGCAAAGCCATTTTGCAGAGCGGCCCAGAGGTCTGCCGCCCCTTCGATCTCGCGGGTGGCAAGCCAGCCGCGATAAAAGGGCCCGGCCAACTTCTCGATGCCGGCGCCGCAGGGCTCCACCGTCGGCAGCCCGCGGCGGCGCAGCTCGACGGTGATTGCCAACTCGCGGAAAGGCCGGGGCGGCCAGGTAAAAAAACAGCCGCCGGTGATAAACCCTAACGCGCCGCCGTGCAGATAGCGGCGCACGAGGGCGTTGCCGCCGTCCGGTAGTTTGATGGCGCGCAGCGGCGCGCGCCCGTGATAAAGGGCCGCGCCATCGCTTGGCGAAGAAACGGCTGCCGGATCATCGGCATAAAACACTTCCGCCAAGCCCGCGCGCACAAGCCATCGTTGCCGCCCTCGCTCGATCTTTGCAAAACCCTCGGGAACATTGCCCCAACGCCAACCGTCGGCGGTCATGTGCTTTAGACGGACAGAAACTCTGGTGTGAACGGTTGCGCCGGCGCCGCGCCTTCGCGCGCCTGCCGGTCCATTAACTTTCGCACCGCGGCAAGCACAAGGGCGGGTTCAATCAACCGCACGCAATCGGCGCTGCCCAGCGGACAACGCCGCCCGCCGTGGGCACTGCACGGGCGACAGTGGAGTCTCTTTTCAACCACGATGGCGTTGGAAGAGTACGGATAAAAGCCCAGGTCCGGCGTCGTCGCGCAAAAGATCGCCACTGTGGGAATATTTCGAGCGACGGCAATGTGCATCGGGCCGCTATCGTTGGTTATGAACAATTTACAAAAGCTTATCGCCGCCGGCAGCTCAGTGAGTGAAAATACGCCGGCGCTGTTGATCAGCTTTGCCTGGCAAAGCGCGGCTATATGCGTTGCCGTTTCGCGGTCTTCGGGCCCGCCAAAAATAATCGCCTGGCAGTGGTATTCCCGGCAGGCTTGCTCGACCACCTGGGCAAAGCCTGCGGCTGACCAGCGCTTCATCGGCCACACCGAACCCGGGTTGATGCCAATGGCCGGCAAGCTCGAATCGTAACCAAGCCCGGCCAATTTCGCTGCGACTTTTTCCCGCAGGTTTTCGCCGACTGGCAGATGCAGTGCTTGGCGGCAATCTTCGGGTTTGATTCCGAGGGGCGTTAAAACGGCAAGATTGCGCACGACGTCATGCTGCGCTGGGTCGCGCTGCGCGCGGGCGTGAAACAAGAACCAGCCCGCGCTTTGCGCGAAACCAACGCGATGGGGAATCTGCGCCAACCACAAGAGCAGCGCGGTGCGCAGCGACTTGTGCGGCGTCATGGCCAAGCTGAAGGATTTTTCTTTGAGCTGCTGCGCCTGACGGCGCAGACCGGATAAGCCGCGGTCGGCGCGCCGCTTATCATCGACGATCAGCTCATCAATGGCGGGATGGTTTTGCAGAATATCGTAGCCGGCAGGGTTGCATAGCACGGCCAGATGGGCCGCCGGAAAGCGCCGCTTGATTTCAGCGATCAGCGGCAAGGTGAGCACCGTATCGCCCAGAAAACTGGTTTGCACCAGCAAGACCCTTTGCCAAAGGGCATCGGCCATCGCTACAGCGCCAGCGCTTCGTCGATCAACATCACCGGAATGTCATCTTTGATCGGGTAGACTAGTTTGCAAGCCTTGCAGGTCAAGCCGTCGTTCTTATCGTTGAGTTGAATATCTCCCTTGCACTTGGGGCAGGCTAAGATATCCAACAGATCTTTTTGAATCGCCATTGACACCCTCTCCTCACGAAACATTAATCGTTGCTCAAGCTTGAAATGGCACCGCCGCATCGCGGCCGCGCCGGTAGGCGCGCTGGCTCTGCACCGGATCGCGATTGACAAACGGCCGATGAAACATCGGGTGATGCATGCTGCGCACTTCATGCTCTAGAAAGAACACCGCTTCGCCGCTATCGAGATCGACGATGTTTTTGAAGCGAAACTGATGGTTGCGCACGTCCTCAGAGATCAAACCGCGCTGCTGTAATAAGCCGTAGGGGCTGGAAAAATTGGCGACATAAATGGCGATGTGGTGACCATCGTAGGCCGGCAGATCTTCGCTGGTTTCGCGAAAGAGCACGGACTGATGCCGGCCGATCCTGACGCGGCCGAGGGCCGCACCGTTCTGCCGTTCCACCGCCCCCGGCGCGCCGAACACTTTGTCGTAAAAATTGACGATGGCAGCGGCACAACCCCGCCGCACCAAAAACTCCACCGCCGGCATGCCCAGCGCCATGTCGCCGAATTCGCGCCCAGCTTGGTAGCAGCGAAAACGATTGCCCCAGGGGCAAGTCACGGCGACAAAGCCGTCCTGCGCTGACCAAGCAAACTTGGTTCCGGCTAAGCCTTTTTCCACCGCCGCCAGGTTGGCTTTGAGCAGATCCAGATTGGGCATCACCAGCACCATATGGCCAGGCACCACTTGGGCAGCGCGCGTCGGCAAATGGAACTGCTGCTCGCCGACGTTGACCCACATATTGTTCAAGCCCACGGTCAGATACGGATCGCGCGTCAACCCGAGACCCACCACATAGAACAGCGTCGCCAGCGCCTGATCGGGCACTTGCACATTGACATGTTCGAGCGCGACGATGTTGCCGACATCTTCCTCTGAATAGGCTGCCATGGCGAACCTCCTAAGAGTATTCTCGCGGACGTTTACTCGTAGCCTAAAGTTTGAACCCACTCCCACTGTCGCGTCAAGCCTTCGTGCAGATCGACCTTGGGCGCGTAACCGAGCTTGCGGCGCGCCGCCTCGATGCTCGCGCTGGTGTGGCGCACATCGCCGCGCTGGCGATCGTGACGCTTGAGATTGGCCTTGCGGCCGGCAATCGATTCGGCCAACGCGATCGCCTTCAACAGGCTGGTCTCGCTGCCCCCGCCCAAATTGAAAACCTCACCGACGCCGGGATAGAGCGCTGCGCCGATAACGCCATCGAGGATATCCAAACAGAAAGTGAAATCGCGCGTCTGCTCACCATCGTCAAACAAAGGAATCTCTTCGCCGCGCAATAGACCGCGCAGAAATATGTGAAAGAACATATCCGAGCGCTGGCGCGGCCCATAAACCGTAAAAAACCGCAGCGCCACCGTCGGCACGCCATAGGCCTTAGAATAGAGATGGCAAAGGTGCTCGGCCGCAAGCTTGGTGACACCATAGGGCGAAACCGGCCGGGTCTGGCCGTCCTCGCGCATGGGCAAATCCTTGGTATCGCCGTACACCGAGGAGGTCGACGCGTATACGAACTTGCGCAGCTTGGCGTCCTTGGCCGCTTCCAATAGGAGCTGCGTGGCTTGAATATTGTTTTCGGTGTAACGGCCAAACTCGCTACCCCAACTCGAGCGCACCCCGGGCTGGCCAGCGAGGTGAAACAAGTAATCGACGCCCCGCAGCGCCTGCTTCAAATCTGCTGTGAGGAGATCCTGCTCGTGGAAAACGAACTGTGGCCGCTCGCGCAAAGAGGCCAGATTCGCTTCTTTGTAGCGCCGTGGATAGTTGTCGAGAAACTTGTCGTAGCCGACCACTTGGTGACCCAGCTCAATGAGCTTCTCAGCCAAATGGGAGCCGACAAAGCCCGCAGCACCGGTGATGAGAGACTTCACGTGCAACCCCGTTGCGACGATCGAGTAGCTGGCGCGAGTTTACGCTGCTTTGCTGCCGCGCGGCAATGCCGGCAAGCGTCCGACCACCGAATCGATCAGCCTGTCCCCCTCTTCGATCTGCATCACCACCCGCAGAGCCATCAGCTTGCCCCGCGGAAACGGATATTTGGCGAGTTTCACCAGGTCTTTCTCGGTGGTCACGATGAGATCGACCTGGCGCGCCGCGCGATTGATATCCTGCCAGTCGCGCGAGGAGTAATCGTGGTGATCTTCATATTCGATCGTATCCGAGATTTCGCCGCCGGCATCATGGAGCGTGCGAAAGAAACTATCGGGATGAGCGATACCGACCACGGCGAGAATTTTGCTGTTGAATAGATGACTCAAGGGGTACTCCACCCAGCGGTTCGATTCGATGGCACCCAGCGCGATGGCGTGAATGGAACCGTAAAACGGTTCCGCATTTTTGACCTTGTGCAGGGTGGCGCCCCAGCGTGCATCACCGCCGGTGACGACCACAAAATCGGCGCGGCGCGCGGCGCGCGCCGGCTCGCGAAATGGGCCTGCGGGCAAGAGCACTCCCGAAACATCACTACCCAACAATACAATATCTAAATCGCGCTTGAGCTGGCGGTGTTGAAAGCCATCGTCGAGAATGTACAGATCAACTTCTCGCTCCGTGGCCAAGTGCTGCGCGGCCGCATAGCGGTCCGGCGCCACCGCCACCGTTTGGCCGTAAAGCCGAGCCATCATGAACGGCTCGTCGCCGGCGGCGGCAACCTCTTTGGCGTCGTCGGAATAAAGACTGCCACTGACCAGCGGCGCAACCACAACCACGCCCTCGTGTTTGCGTTTGTAGCCACGGCTTAAGATGGCAACTCTGAAGCCCCGCTGCTGCAACGCCTGGGCGAGCCAGATACTGCTGGGGGTTTTCCCGGTGCCACCGACGGTGAGATTGCCAATGCTGATGACCGGTCGGTCGAGGCTCTTGGGTTTAAACAACTTCAGTGCATAGCAGCCGTTGCGCATCGCGACCCCTAGGCGGTAGAGATACGAGCAAGGCAAAAGCACCAGCCAAAGGAGCTTGCCGCGAATCCCCTTGCGCTCCCAAACCTCGGGCAGCCAGTCCGCTGTCATCGGATTTTCACCAACATATCGGCCCATCCCGCGTCATAGGCATCTATTGCAAGTAACGCTGCGCCAGCGCCATGCTTGCCGGCAGCACACCGCGGTCATCGGCGGCAAGCTCGGCGGCCCGCGCCCCGACTTCACGGCGCTTTGCCGGATCGGCCAACAAGTCAGCCAGCGCTTGGCGCAGTTCCACTCCGTTTTCCACTTGAATGCCAGCGCCGCGCCGCTTCATTTCTGCGGCAAGCTCACGAAAGTTATTTATGTGCGGACCGAATAGCACGGGTTTGCCGAAGCGCGCCGGCTCGAGCAGATTGTGGCCGCCGACGTCGACCAAACTGCCGCCGACAAAGGCGACGTCACCCATGGCGTAGAAGTCTGGCAAATCGCCAATGGTGTCGAGCAGCATGATCTCTTTGTCGAAGTGATTCTTCCCGTTGACGGTGCTTTTCTTGTCAAAAGACAAACCGGTCTGACGCACGAGATCTTCGACCTCGGCAAAGCGTTGCGGATGGCGCGGTGCCAGCACCAGACGGATCTGCGGAAAGTTCTGCTTGAGTAATTTGAAAACGTCCAGCAGCAAAGCCTCTTCACCGCGATGCGAGCTGCCAACCACCAGGTAAAGCGCGCCTGACTCTTCAGCGTCTTTATTCTGAGCCGGTTGTGCCGGTACGGCGTGCTTCAGATTGCCTGAAAGAAAAACTCGGCTTTCCAACGCCCCTAAAGCGATGACGCGCTCAGCATCGTCGCGGCTCTGCATGCCAAAGGCGGTGACGTAACCGAGCACTTGCGAAAAAAAACTGCGCAGCTTCGCGTAGCGGCGAAAGCTCCGCGCCGACATGCGGCCGCTCAAGATAACGATGGGGATGCCGCGACGGCTCGCCGCTCGTAGCAGATTCGGCCAGATCTCCGTTTCGAGGAGGATCAAGAGAGCCGGCTGAAATTTTTCCATGGCTCGGCGCACGATCCAGGCGTGGTCGAGCGGCAAGAACACGCAGCTGTCGGCAGCGCTCGCCTTTTGCGCCATCTGCTGGCCGGGTTCGGTAAACGTCGAAAACAGGATCGGCCGCTCTGGATGACTGCGTTTAAGCTCACGGGTCAAGGGCACCGCCGATAACACTTCGCCCACCGACGCAGCATGGACCCAGATCGGTCGCCCGGGCTGTACGGCGCGCAGCGCCTGCGCTGGGTAAAGCCCAAGCCGCTGCGCGAATCCAGCGCGATAGCGCCGCCCCGCCAGCACAAGCAGCGGCGCGAGCAGCAACCCGAGCCCGAGCGCTGCCGTGGTACCGAGCTGATAGAGAGCGAAGAGCGCACGCTGCCGCATATTTTCAGTGTATGGTCTCCACCGTCGTGGCCGACTCCTCTTCAAGAAGTTGCATGGAATAGAGCCGGCTATACTCGCTCTTGCGCGCCATCAAGTCGTCGTGGCTGCCTTCCTCGACAACGCGGCCGTCGACGATCACCACGATGCGGTCGGCTTTGCGAATCGTCGATAAGCGGTGCGCAATCACAAGTGTCGTGCGCGTCGTTATCAAGGTCTCCAGGGCATCTTGCACGACCCTTTCGCTCTCGACGTCCAGCGACGACGTCGCTTCGTCCAGGATCAAGATCGGCGCATCCTTGAGCAGCGCTCGGGCAATCGCAATACGTTGGCGCTGGCCGCCGGAAAGCTGCATGCCCATTTCGCCGATTTGGGAATCATAACCGTTGGCCAGCCCTTCAATGAATTCATGCGCATGAGCGGTTTTCGCCGCCCGGATCACATCCGCCATCGGCCGCGCCGGGTCGCCATAGGCAATGTTGTTGCGCACCGTGTCGTTGAACAAAAACGTGTGCTGCGACACGATGCCGATCTGCGCCCGCAGCGATCTCAAGGTCAAGTCGCGGACGTCGACACCGTCGATGGTAATCTTGCCGGCCGTCACGTCGTAGAAACGCGGAATCAGGTCAGCCAGCGTGCTCTTGCCCACGCCGCTCATGCCCACCAGGGCAACCATTTCCCCCGCCCGCACGGTCAAATTGATGTTGTTCAAAACCCGCTTCTCGCCGTAGCTAAAGTCGACGTTGTGAAAGACAATGGCGTCGCGAAACGGTTGCGCCGGCCGGGCGTCTTCCTTCTCTGTGACCTCCGTGCGCTGATCGAGAATTTCAAAAACCCGCTCAGCACCGGCAATCCCCTGCTGTACTAGCGTGTAAGTCTTGGTCAAGCTCTTGAACGGTTGATACATCAGAAACATCGCCGCCATGAATGCCATGAATTCGCCCTGGCTGCGCCCGCCGGCAATGACGCTCCAACCACCGTACCAGACCACCGAGCCGATGCCGAAGGAGGCCAACAACTCCATCGATGGCGCCACCGACGATTTGATGCGGCTGGCGCGCAGCGACTGTTTGAATAAGCGATAGTTCTCGTCGGTGAAGCGTTTGTTCTCGTACTCTTCCATACCGAAGGCTTTAACGATGCGATTGCCTTGGATGGTCTCCTGCAAAACCGAAGTCAGCGTGCCGCTGGAGATCTGCCCGCGTTTGGTAAAGCGCTTGATTTTCTTGCTCAGTCGAATCACTGGCAGCACCGATAACGGAAAAACCACAAATGCAATCGACGCCAGCACCCAGTCCTTCAGAAACGCCACCGTCACCAGCACAATCAACGAAGTCGAGTCTTTTAAGAAGGAGGCGATCGCATCGGTGAGCGCCGAGCGTAGCAAACCGACGTCGTTGTTGACCCGCGAGATCAACGTGCCGGTGGGGTGACGGTAAAAGAACGCCACCGAAAGGGTTTGCAGGTGGGCGTTGAGGGCGTTGCGGACATCGTTGATGATGCGCAACCCAACGTAGTCGCTCAGGTAGTGCTGACCGAAGTTCAGCACGCCGCGCACAGCAAAGACACCGACCACGAGCAAGGGCAAATAGGAAAGCGTGGATGCGTCTCTCTTGCCGAACACATCGTCCATCACATGCTGCACGAGAAAGGGAATCGCGCCGTCGGTGGCGCCATAGGCAAGCATGCAGATCATGGCGAGAACAAAGTACGGCCAGATGTAGGGTTTGAGGAAAGGTAGCAGCCGAAAATAAGTGCGCACAGTGTTTCTTTCTGTTTTGGATCTTAGGCCATCATCGCCACGGCGATGTCTGCCACTCGCTCCGAAGCGCCCGGCGCACCGAGTCTTTCCCGCAGCTTTTTCAAGCGCTCGATGATCGAAGCGCGTTTTGCGTCATCGTTTAAGATGGCTTGGCTTTCGGCGACGATGCGCGCGGGCGTCAGCTCACCCTGAATCAGCTCGGGGGCCAATTTTTCACCGGCAATTAGATTGACCATGCCGATGGCCTCGACCCGCACTAACAAACGGGCGAGCCAATAGGTCAGCCAAGACATGCGGTAGACAATGATCATCGGTTTCAACAGTAAGCCGGTTTCCAGCGTCGCGGTACCGGAAGCCACCCAAACCAAATCCGCCGCCCCTATCGCATCGTAGCGATCTTCGCTGACGATCCTGATCTTCGGCTCTTGGAAGTCTGACAGTTCGCCTAATTCCTCTTGGCCAATAGTGCTGGCACGCACGCAGAGAATCTGAACATCGGCCGCGCGATGAAGCTGCCGCGCCGCGGTCAGCATGGCGGGCAGATGGTTGGCCACTTCTTTGCGCCGGCTTCCGGGCAGCAATGCAATTATAAATTTCCCCGCTTCTAATCCGAGCTTGGCGCGCAGCTGCTCTTTATCTTTAGGCACGCCAATCGTGTCGAGCAATGGATGACCGACGAAAGTCACCTTCACGCCATGGCGCTCGTAGAACGGCACTTCAAATGGAAAAATCACCGCCATGCGATCGACCCAACGGGCGATCTGGCGCACCCGGCCGCGGCGCCAGGCCCAGATCTGCGGGCTGACATAATATAGGACCGGCACGCGCAGCTCTTTAGCCAATTTGGCCAGCCGCAGATTGATCTCCGGAAAATCGATCAAGACCAATAGATTCGGCCGGCGCTCGCGCAGCGAACGGCGCAGGAGCTGATAGGCGCCCCACAGGCGCCTGAGATTGCCGAACAACTCAGTAAGTCCCATGCCGGCGATCTCGGAAACATCGAACAAGCTTTCAAACCGCGTGCGCCGCAGTTGCTCTCCCGCTACACCAAAAATTCTCAGCGAGGGGTCGCGCCGCAGCAACGCTTGCACGAGATGGGCGCCGTGAATATCGCCGGAAGCCTCGCCGACCACCAGCATGACTTGTTTACCGCCTGCGCTCATCAGGCAATCGCGCCGGGTTGGAGCTGCGCGCTGATCATCGACGCAATCTCCAGGGCGAGCAGGCCTTCGCTACCGCTGACCAACGGCGTGGCGCGACTCTCGACGCAGTCAAGAAATGAATCGATCTCGTCGGCGAGGGCGTCGCCTTCTTTGATTTCGATGGTTTCGTATTTGATATCGAGCCAGGTGGCGCCCGGCGCAGGTTTGTGAAAGATCTGCGCCCGGCGCTGGTCGTAATCGATGGAGATGTAAGCGTCTGGCTGAAAAAAGCGCACCTTGCGCTCGCGCTTGAGTGAGACGCGGCTCGCGGTCACGTTGGCGATGCAGCCGTTTGCAAAGGTAATGCGCGCGTTGGCGATATCGGGCTTCTCGGTCAAGACCGGCACGCCGACCGATTCGACGCGCTTGACCGGCGAGCGCACCAAGCTCGCAATCACATCGATATCGTGAATCATCAAGTCCAAGACTACGTCGACGTCAGTGCCGCGCTCGATAAACGGCGCCAAGCGGTGGCACTCAACGAACTTGGGGTCGTGAATGACGCCTTCCAAACGCCGAATCGCCGGGTTAAAGCGCTCCAAGTGTCCTACCTGGAGAATGCTATTGTGCTGGCGTGCAACCTCCACCAGTTCCTGGCCCTGGGAGAAATCCATCGCCAGTGGCTTCTCCACCAGCGCATCGATGCCTTGCGCCAGTATCTTCTTGGCAACTTCGTGATGGTAGCGCGTCGGCACCGCGATGCTGGCGCAGCGCACCTTGCCGAACAGCTCCCGGTAGTCGCGCAACGCCGTAGTGCCTAATTGCGCGGCAATTTCACTGGCCCGCGCGCCATCGACGTCGACCACCGCGACCAGCTCCGCCTTGGGCGACGCCGCGTACTTCTCGGCGTGATATTTGCCGAGATAACCGACGCCAATCACCGCCACCGGAATCTTCGCCATAATAAAGCGCTAGCTGCTCACCGCGACAACGACAATGCCGGCGCGCTGCGCTTCCGCCAGCAATGCTTCTTTTTCGAGCAAGATGGTCTTTTCAGCTTCCACGGCCAAGACGCTGGCGCCGGCCTGGGCCATGCTCTTGATCGTCTCCACTCCCACCGCGGGCACATCAAAGCGCAAATCCTGATGCGGCTTACTGACTTTGACGACGACACAGCCACCCTTGGCGAGTGAGCCGCCGCGCAGAATCGCCGCGTCCGTTCCTTCAATCGCCTCGACAGCCACGATAACGCGATCCTTCACCACCACGGTTTGGCCGATCCCAAGACGGCCAATCTCCTTCGCCGCGGCGAAACCGATCTCGATATCGTGCCGTTGCGCCGTAGTCGGCTCGTGACTCGTTAAGGCGCCAACCTTGGGCATAATGTCCGCCAGGCAAAACGTCGATTCGATAACTTGGATGCCATCGCGCTCCAGTTCACCGGCGATGCCGCGCAGCAGAGCGTCATCCTCACGGCTTTTCATGCGCGCCAAAAAACTTACACCGCGCAGGTCCGGACGGAAATTGCCAAACAGCTTGACCTTGCGGATGCCGCCCGCCATGACGGCCTGCCTGACGCCGGCTTGCTGAAACGTGCGGATGATCTTGCCCAGCTGGCCGACGTAGATCCAGGTAATGGCATCGGCGACGGTTGCAATTTCTTCGGCGGTTTCACCACGATGCGCGACAGCCACGACTCGGTAGCCTTGGCGCTTGGCTTCCTGGGCAAAGATCAGCGGGAATTTGCCGTTGCCGGCAATCAGGCCGACACTCTTTGCGTTGGCAGAAACAGCCACGAGTATTGCAGTATCGAATGATGAGCCTAGCGACAGATGCCGCGCTTGGACTGGGCGATGAAATCGATAAAGCGTAAAACTTCCGAGCTCTGCGGCAATTCGCTGCGGACTTTCGCCAAAGCGTCTTTGGTCAAGAGCTTGGATTGAAACATAATGCGATAGGCTTTGCGCACCTGGTCGATTTGCTCCTTGCTAAAACCGCGCCGCCGCATGCCTTCGAGATTTAGCCCATGGAGTTTCGCCCGGTCGCCGGTGGCGTTGCAGAAAGGCGGCACATCCTTGGAGACCATCGAGCCGGCGCCGAGAATGGCGCCGGTGCCGACGTGAACGAACTGATGAATGCCGGCCAAGCCTCCGACGATGCAGGAATCTTCCAACACCACATGGCCGCCCAGGGTTGCGCCGTTGGCGACGATGTTGCGATTGCCGACAATGCAATCGTGGGCGATGTGGCAGTACATCATTAAGAGATTCTGATCGCCCACCCGCGTCACCATGCCGCCGCCGCTGGTGCCAGGGTTGAGCGACACGTACTCGCGAATGATGTTTCCATTGCCGATGATCAGCTCGCTCGGCTCGCCTCTGAACTTCAGGTCCTGCGGCTTTGAGCCGACGCTGGCAAATTGAAAGATCTCGTTGCCCTCGCCCAGCGTGGTGCGGCCTTCGACCACCGCATGCGCGCGAATCTTGCAGCCTTTGCCGACGCGCACACCCGCGCCGATGATCGCATAGGCGCCGACCTCAACCCCTTCCGCCAGCTCGGCCTGTGGATCGACGATCGCGGTTGGGTGTATGAGGCACGCGGTGGCGCTCATGGGTCCAGGTCAACTTCCATCGCAGAGATTTCGGCTTGCGCGGCGATCTTGCCGTCCACCGAAGCAACCCCTTGCATTTTCCAGTAGGAACCGCGCCGCTTCGACGACGTCAGTTCTAAACGCAATTGATCGCCGGGCTCCACCGGCCGCTTGAATTTGACGTTGTCGAGGCCGGTGAGAACGAACACTTTTTTCTCATCGTTGCCGCCACGCGCGACGTGGGCCAAGATCGCGCCCACCTGAGCCAGCGCCTCGCAAATCAACACCCCGGGCATCACCGGATGATGGGGAAAATGGCCTTGAAAAAAACTCTCGTTCATCGAGACATTTTTGATACCAACGATCTTCTCTTCGCCCTGGATCTCGACGATGCGGTCGACCAGGAGAAACGGATAGCGATGGGGTAAATGTTTGACGATCTCGTTTATGTCCATCATCGCCGGCTATTCCTTTGCGCTGCGTTGCGCGAGCTCCGCTACTTTTTTGTCCAGACTGCGCACCAGGCTCCAGAGTTTGGGCAACTGCGGCAACAACGCCATCACCTTAAGCCACTCGCGATGCGGCGCCGCCGGCAAACCGCTGGAAAGCACCACGCCGGCGGGCACCGATTGGGCAACGCCCGATTGCGGTCCAATCGTCGCGCCATCACCGATCTGAATATGATTGACCACGCCGACTTGGCCGGCGAGCGTCACGTCTTTGCCGACTTTGCTACTGCCAGCGATGCCGGCTTGCGCGGCGATCACCGAGTTTTCGCCGATGGTGACGTTGTGCGCAATCTGCACCAGGTTGTCGATCTTGCTGCCGCGGCCGATGACGGTTTTACCCAGCGTCGCCCGATCAATCGTCGTGTTGGCGCCGATTTCAACATCATCGTGAATTTCCACGATGCCGACCTGGGGAATTTTCACTCGGCCGGCGCCGCGCCCGGCGTAGCCAAAGCCATCGCTGCCGACAACCACGCCGGCGTGCAGCACCACTCGATTGCCGACAACGCAGTCATGCCGCACCACTACGTTGGGGTGCAGCACCGAGTCGTCGCCCACTTTGCTCTTCTCTCCTAAGAAAACCCCGGGATAGAGCACAGCGCGGGCGCCGATCTGCGCGCCGGCACTGACGCAGACATGCGGAAAAATCGTTACCTCGGCACCCACCGTGGCATCGGGGCTGATCACCGCCAGCGGGCTTACGGACCGATCGAAACGCTCGGCCGGCGTCAATAGCTGCAGGATCTTGGCGAAGGCAACGTAGGGGTCGGCAACTTCAAGAAAAGCTACATTCGCGCCGCTCGAGGCGGCCAGCGACGCGACGCCGCGGCCGACAATGACCGCGCTGGCGCGGCTTTGGCTTAAAAAAGTATGATATCTCGGGTTGGCGAGAAAAGTTATCGACCCGGGGCCAGCTTCTTCAATGGGTGCAACCGCCGCAATCGCCACCCCACCATCGCCGACCACCGCCCCCCCCACATGGCGCGCCAGCTCGTCGAGCGATTTTCCCAAGCCGCTCACTTCACTCTGCTATTGAAAACTTCGATTACCCGGTTGGTGATGTCAATGCCCTGGTCGCTGTAAAGGATTTGCGAGCGTTCGAGAATCAGCGTGAACTTGTCGGCTTTGCCGACTTCGGCAACGACCTTTTCCAAGTCCTTAAGAATATCGTTGGTCATCTCACGATCTCGTTTCTGCAGCAATTGCTGGGTGTCATTTACCGAGCGCTGGTAGTTAACGAAGCGTCTTTCGAGATCCGCTTCCATGTTGCGCCGCTCCTCTTCTTTCATGAGCGGTCCCTTCTTGTCGAGATCGTTCTTGAGCCGTTCTATTTCGTTCTTGTCGCGCAGCGCGTCGGCCTCTGCCTTTTTGATTTCTGCTTGAAAACGATCTCGCGCTCGTTTACCCGCCGCCGATTCCTGCAGCACTCTCTGCACGTCGAGAAAACCTATCTTGACTCGATCCTGCGCCCAGACAGACGCCGGCATCAGGGCCAGCATAAAAACAACCAGCCAATATTTCACTGCATCCTCCAATATCTAACTTTGCTAGAGCTTGCTAAACGACGTGCTATTGCGATCCGACAGAGAAACCCAAGACGGATGTGTCGTCGCCGGGCTTCTTGCCAATCGGGAAACCCAACTCGACGCGGAGAGGACCGAAGGGGGACATCCAGCGACCGCCAAAGCCCACGGAGCGGCGAAAATCACCAATGCTAAATCCTTTGTCAAAGGAGTTACCCATGTCGAAGAAAGCCACACCGCGCAGACCGTACTGTTCCATCACCGGGAACAGCACCTCGGCGCTCAGCACGGCTGACTTGTTGCCACCGATAACGTCGCCTTTTTTGACTGTGTCATCCGCGGCGAGACAGCCGGTTGCCGGTCTTTCATAGGAGGGTTTGTTTAAGTCCGCCGGGACGCAAGAATCCTTGGCCCTGGGTCCAATGCTGCGGTCGGTGAAACCTCGCACTGAATTGATACCCCCAACAAAGTAACGCTCAAATAGGGGCAAATCATCGCCGCCCCCATTGGCCCGAGTAATACCCAACCCGTAGCCTAAGCTGCCACCTAAGGACAGAACATAGTTGCCGCCCCAATCAGGGTTTTTCATAAGCGGATAGTACCAACGGCCGCTCAGGTCCGCCTTGAGGAATCGATTGTCTCCCCCCAAGCCAGCAAACTTGGTGGAAAATGCCGACTTGAGACCCTGTGTCGGCTTGAAGAAGTGATCGCGGCTATCGTAGCTAATCTCGGGTGTCATGCTGCTGGTAAGCGACTTGCCTGCTTCGTCGCGAATCGCCTGCGACGCGCCGGCTTTCACACCGCTGATATTCTCTCTGGTAAAGTCATAGGTAATGCCACCGCGCGCATAATCCCAAAGGCTCGGCGTGTGTGCGACCGCCAATTCATCGGAGCCAACCGCCGTCTTTTGCTTAGGGTCGCGAATGAACGGAATATATAAATCCCTAAACGGATAGCTCGTACTCACGCCAAAGCCCAACTTATGCTCATCGAAGTCATTAAACTCCCGTTTGGTGTTGAAGGCGTCGAAACCTAGAGACATTCTCGAATTGTTGAAGTAGGGTTCGTTGAAGCGCAGCACATAATCTTGCCGCTTCGAACCCAAACTAAAGTTGCCGGTGACCCCTTGCCCGCGACCGAACAAGTTTTTCTCGGAAATATTGGCGTTAAAGACAAACCCATCGCCACTGCTATAACCGCCACCGACCGTAAACGTGCCGGTGGGGGCTTCTTTCACGTCGACCAACAGATCGACCGTGTCCGGTTGGTCGGTCTTCTTGGTTGTCAGCTGCACGTCTTCAAAATAGCCGGTGCGCTGTAGCGCGTTTTTGCTTTGGGTGACTTTGGTGCCTGAATAAAGCTCCTGCTCGGAGGCCTGCAACTCGCGGCGCACGACGTTGTCGCGCGTCTTGTTGTTGCCGGCGACCAAAACCCGGTTGAAGTAAACCGGCGACCCTTTGGTGATTGCTAAAGTAACGTCCACGTTGCGATCGCGCGGATTTACTTTGGTGATCGGATCGACCTGCACAAAGGCGTAGCCGCGGTTAGAATAAAGCTCCGATAAAGACGCGACGTCTGCGCGCAAGCGGCTACCGCGAAAGATCTGGCCTGAGGTGATTTTGACTTGCTTGAGCAGGACCTTGCCGTCTTGAATCAAATCGCCGCCGATCTCCACTTTGCCGACCCGATACTGTTGGCCTTCTTCGACCCGGATCACAACCTCCAAGCCGTCGCGCCCGCGCAGGATCACCGGTTCATCGATCTTGTGGTCGATGTAACCGTTATCGAAGTAATGATTTTGCAAAATCGCAATATCGTTGGTGAGCATATCGCGATCGAGCACGCCGCGGTTCGTGATGAATGAAAACAACCATTCTTCTTTGGTTGCGATCAGCGACTTGAGATCGCTGTCGGAGAAAGCCTTATTGCCCTCGAAAGAGACCCGTTTGATCAGTAGCCGCGAGCCTTCATTAACATCTAGCACCACCGAGGCCTGGTTGTTGGACTCCACCGACACCGCGTAATCAATAATCGCGTTGACGTAGCCTTGCTCGCCGTAGAGCTTGCGAACTTTCTCAACGCCTTCGGCTACCTTGGCACGATCGAGCACGGTGCGCGCGCTGACGCCCAATGCGGTTTCAATTTTCTCGCGAGTCACTTGGGAATGACCTTGGATGCGCACCTCGCGAATATAGGGCTTCTCTTTCACCTGGTAGGTCAGCACATTGTCGGGCGATATCTCTGCGCGCACATCGTCAAAGAAACCCATGCGGAAGATCGCCTTGACGTCCTGCTCGACCAGCGTCGGCTCGTGCGCGTCACCCGGACGGGATTTGACGTGTAGCCGTATGCCGTCTTCTTCGACTCTGATGTTGCCAGCGATCTTGACGTCTTTGAGCTTGCCGCGTGATTGGGCAAAGATCAGCGCAGCCGATCCCTGGACAAGAATGAGCGCAGCGATTAAGAGTAACCGGACGCGCTTTGACCGAGAGCTTAATGGTGGTTTCATTGAGGCTCTGTGACAGTGACGCTTAGAAGATCGAAAATTTCTGTTTTTGTAACAAATTCGAACACTTTTGTAAAGCAGAATGGACTCAATTTGGTGCTTAAATGGGGCTCAGGCGGCCATCGCACAACTGTTCCTGGCGGCCGATTTTATAGGCGAATTCGCGATTGTGCGTGGCAATGACGAGTGACACACCATTTTTCTCGTTCAAATGAAACAACAGATCCTGCACCTCTTCGCCAATCCGCAGATCCAACGAGCCAGTCGGCTCATCCGCCAGAATCAGTTTGGGCTGCAACACCACGGCCCGCGCCACCGCCACCCGCTGCTGCTCGCCGCCCGACAACTTGCCAGGTCGATGGCTCATCCGGTTCTTCAAACCGACCAACTCCAATAGTTTTTCCGCTTCCTCGCGCGCTCGTTCTGGCCCCATGCCCTCGATCAAAGCCGGGAACATGACGTTTTCCAATGCCGAGAAATCCGGCAGCAGATAATGGAACTGAAAAACAAAGCCGATTTCCCGATTGCGGAACTTTGCCAGCGTATTTTCGTCTTCCAGCGGCACCTTATTGCCGTTAAAGAGTATCTCGCCCTTGGTCGGTTTATCGAGGGTGCCAAGAATGTGCAGCAGCGTGCTTTTGCCAACACCGGATTCACCGACGATCGCCAGCCGCTCGCCCGCTGCCAATTCGAGGTCGAGCCCCTGCAAAATATGAATCTCTGCGCCGCCTTCGTTGAACGACTTGTGCAGATCGCGCACCGAAAGCAGGCTACTCATAGCGGAGAATTTCGACCGGATCGAGTTTGGCCGCCTGGCGCGACGGATAGATGCTCGCCAACAGGCACACTCCCAGAGAAGCGAGCGTGACGATCGCAAGGTTGCTGCCGTACATGCGCACCGGCACGGTCGAAATCAGGAACACGTCCTTGGGTAACTGAAATTCATACTGGGCGATGAGCAAACAAACCAGAATACCGAGAATGAGGCCGAGAAACGTTCCCACCGCACCGATCACACAGCCCTTCAAAAGGAAAATCTTGCGAATGCTGGCCCGCGTCGCCCCCATGGAAAGCAGAATCGCAACGTCCTTGCGCTTTTCCATTACGACCATGACCAAGGTCGAAATAATGTTAAAGGCGCCGATCAAGACCATCAGCAACAGGACGAGAAAGTAAACGGTCTTTTCTAGCTCCAGAGCAGTAAACAAGTTCGGCCACAACCGGCCCCAATCCTCGGCGAGATAGGGAAAGCCCAACCGTTTTTGCAAATCGTCGGCGACCGCTTTAGCGCGATTGACGTTATTGACGCGGACTTCGATATTGGTCACCGCACCGTCGAGATCGAAAAACTTCTGCGCCTCAGCCAAGCCCATAAACACCATCGTGGAATCGATCTCGCTCATGCCGGTTTTCATCATGCTAATCACGACAAAACGGCGCACTTTGGGAATCACGCCGATCGCGGTCGGACTGCCTAAAGGCGAAACCACTTGAACCGGATCGCCGACACCGACACCAAGCTGATTGGCCAATCGTTGACCGATAATGATGCCCGGCAGCAGCACGCGTCGGTCTGCCACTTGCAATGGGTATTGATGGCTCAGCCCGGCCAGCGTCCCTTGCTGCAAGTAGCGCTGCAAATCGATCACCTGGTTGACCCGCACCGGATCGACACCGCGCACCACCACTCCCGAAACCCGCGACCCGGAGGTCAACATGACTTGCCCGTAAATGGTCGGCGAGGCCGCGACCACGCCAGGCTGTTTGGCAATTTCCGCCAACAGTTTTTCCTGCTCGCGCAACGGCTCGCCGGCTTTCACTAAAGCGATGTGCGCGTTGATGCCAAGCAGGCGGTCGCGCAGGGTTTCTTCGAAGCCGGTCATCACTGCCATGACGACGTTAAGCGTCATGACGGCGAGCATCACACCCAGAATCGAAATGACGGTAATGAGCGAGATGAACGTTTCCCGGCGCCGCGCGCGCAGGTAACGCATGCCTATGAAGAGCTCGTAATTCACGCAAATGCATTTTCACCACGAAGGACACGCAGCACACGAAGTTGGGAATTTGAATATTCCCTCATCATACGTTCGTGATCTTTGTGTCCTTCGTGGTGAATCATTCTTGACGTTTAAGGCTATCGCTGCGGCCGCAGCAACGGAAACAGTATCACATCGCGAATCGACGGCGAGTCGGTAAAAAACATCACCAACCGATCGATGCCAATGCCCTCGCCGGCCGCCGGCGGCATGCCGTATTCGAGGGCTCGGACATAGTCGTCGTCGATCGGGTTGGCCTCATCGTCGCCTTTGGCGCGCGCCTCCATCTGTTCGAGAAACCGCTCGTGCTGATCGGCGGGATCGTTCAACTCGGAAAAAGCGTTGGCCAGCTCGCGGCCGCCGATGTAGAGCTCGAAACGATCGACCAGCGTTGGATCCGTATCGTTCTTGCGCGCCAGCGGCGAAACTTCCAAGGGATATCCGGTCATGAAAGTTGGCTGAATCAGCTTGGCTTCGGCCATTTCCTCGAAAACAGCCACCAACAGCTTGCCGTAGGGCACATCGAGATCGATCTTTAAATTTTTGCTTATCGCAAAGCGCTTGAGGCTATCGAGGTCGGCGAGATCGGCCGGGCTCGCGCCGCCGTATTCCATGACGGCCTGACGAATGGTCAGTCGCCGCCAAGGCCGCGTCAGATTGATCGTCGCGCCGCCATAGGAAACTTCGGGCGATCCAACAACTTCCTGCGCCAACGTTACGAATAACTCTTCGGTCAGCTCGATCAAATCCTCAAAAGTGGCGTAGGCCTGGTAGAATTCAACCATGGTAAATTCCGGATTGTGCCGCACCGAGATGCCCTCGTTGCGAAAATTTCGGTTGAGCTCAAAGACTCGCTCGAAGCCGCCGACCAGGAGCCGCTTCAAGAACAACTCAGGCGCCACCCGCATGTAGAGCTCCATGTCGAGCGCATTGTGATGGGTAATAAACGGCCGCGCCGCGGCGCCACCCGGGATGGCTTGCATCATCGGTGTTTCGACTTCGAGAAAGTCACGCTCTTCGAAAAATCGCCGCAGTCGGCGCACAATCTTCGAGCGTTTTTCGAAGGCATCGCGCACTTCGGGATTGACCATCAGGTCGACGTAGCGTTGGCGGTAGCGTGCTTCGACGTCGGCCAAGCCATGCCACTTCTCCGGCAGTGGCCGCAGGCATTTGGTGAGCAAACGTAGAGAGGCGGCTTCCAGCGTCAGTTCACGCGTGCGCGTGCGAAACAAATGACCGGTCAACCCGACGATATCGCCGACGTCCAAGGTGCGAAACAAATTGTAGCCCGCTTCGCCGAGTTGATTCTGCTGCACATAAATCTGCAACCGGCCGCGCCGATCCTGTATGTGAAAAAACGATGCCTTGCCCATGCGCCGGATCGCCATGATGCGCCCGGCAATGCGCAGATCGCGCGGCGCTTCGGCTAGTGCTGCGTCATCGCGCTCGGCATATTTCAAATGGATCTCAGAAATTGTCTGCGACGGCTTGAAATCGTTGGGATAAACCGGCCCGCCTGCTTCCTTGAGCTTGGCCAACTTTTGCCGCCGCACTTCGACCTGTTCGCTATCTTCGCTGGGCTTATTTTCGCTGTCGGACATAAGATTAGAGAGACCTGTCAATTGTTCACGATCAGGGAAGGTTCCGGTCCCGACCTAAAACCTTTGGACGTTCAACCTGAACGGTTTGTTTAAAGACCGAGATTTTTGTGGATGGCCACAACCGAATGGGATTTGTTGAGTGAATAGAGATGGATTCCCGGGACGCCGAACTTGATGAGCCCTTCGCACTGCTTGGTCGCGTAATCGATACCGACCTGCACCGCCGCGTCATCGTCATTCTCCACTTTGGCGATCAGCTTTTCCAAGGCCGCGGGAATCGCCGAACCGCACAGGCTGGTAAAACGGCGCACCTGGGGTGCCGAGAGCACTGGCAATATGCCCGGGATGATCGGCACCTTGACTCCAAGTTTACGCAGATCGTCTACGAAGCGGTAGAAAAAATCGTTGTCGAAAAACAACTGCGTGATAATCGCCGAGGCACCGGCGTCGCACTTGGCCTTGAGAAAGTTGAGATCCGATTCGCGGCTGACAGCCCGCGGATGCACTTCCGGGAAACCCGCCACCGCGACACAGAGGCCGCCCATCGATAACGCCTCGCGCACCAGCTCAGCAGCGTAGTGAAACCCGTCCGGGTGCGGCTGCCAATCCGTCGTCCCCGCCGGCGGATCGCCGCCCAATGCCAAAACGTTTTCGATACCCTTTTCTTTGAGGCTTCGTAGCACGCCGCGGGCATCGTCCTTCGACTGGCCGACGACGGTCAAATGACACATGACATCCATTTGACACTGCCCGTGAATGCGGTCGACTAGGTAGACGGTTTTTTCGCGCGTGCTTCCGCCAGCTCCGTACGTTACAGAACAGAAGGACGGATTGAGCCTCTTTATAACACCGATTTCGCTAAAGAGGTTTTCTTCGCCTTTGTCTGTCTTTGGAGGAAAGAATTCAACCGAGAGGGTTAGCCCAGGTTGGGCGTAGAGGTCGGCTAATTTCACTCAAGCAATCCTTAACGACAACCCGGCGTACCACAACTAATAGCACAGGGTTATCCATATAACAATAAATATAGCGGCGCTCGACAACAAATGCCAACTAGGAGCGGTGGCTCTGGGCGCTGTTACGCGCCGCAATGGGGTCACAACCGGAACCGCTCTGTGCGGTAATCAGGCTCCTGAGCCGGTCCGTATGGCTAAGCCAGGCTTGGACGATCGGTGTCGGCACCTGAAACTCTTCCAGGGTCTCTTTCAAGATTTGCCGGCGGCGCGCGAAGTGGCCGCCCATGATGGGATGTTTCGCGTGGGCTCGGTCGAGCGGTCTGCCTTGATACTCGATCTCCGCGCCCAAAAATTGCGCCGCATGCTGATACTCCATTTCTTTGATCCTCTGGCGATCAGCCTTTGCAAAAAAGAAACCGATCATGCGGTCGGCAAATACACGGTCGATAAAGACGTCAACAATCTGGCGCAGCTTGGCTTCACCGCCGAGCTGACAGAATAGGCTCTCTTGTGGCGCGGGTGATTCTTCCATGATCTTGAATTACATCATGCCGAGCTGCAGCCGCGCCGCCTCGGACATCTTACTCTGATCCCAGGGCGGCTCCCAAACCAGATCGATCTTCACCTCGGTCACGCCGGGAATGGCTTTGACTTTGCCCTCGATCTCCGCCGGCATCGATTGCACGGCTGGACAATGGGGCGAAGTCAGCGTCATGCGAATATCGACAACACCCGTCTCGTTGACGTGCACTTCGTAGATCAAACCCAGCTCATAGATGTTTACCGGAATTTCCGGATCGAAACAGGTGCGCAGCGCGTCATAGACCTGCGCTTCAATGACGGTTTCGTTAAGGCTTTCCATTTTCGTCGCTGCCTTTTTACCCCAGCCAAACATGAACGATCACTCGATACCCAGTTGCGACTTCGCCGCGCCGGACATTCGACTCTGGCTCCAGGGCGGCTCCCAGACTAGCTCGACATTGGCCTGTTCAATCGCGGGAATCGACAATAACTTACGGCGAATATCGTCGCGCAGAAATTGCCCCATACCGCAGCCTTGGGCTGTTAAAGTAAACCGCACCGTCGCGTTGTAGCGCCCGGCCGAAGCCAGCGCCACCGCGCAATCGTAAATGAGCCCGAGGTCGACGATGTTCACGGGAATTTCCGGGTCGAAGCAGGTTTTCAGCTTTTCCCAAACGCGCCGCTCTGCTTCTTCGAGCGAGCGCACGACGCTTTCCTCGCCCTGCGTTTCCGGCGTAAAACCCAAAGCATCGGCGTCACGACCGTCGATACGCGCCATGTGACCATGGTCGGTCATCACTGTGTAGGCGCCGCCAAGAGTCTGCGTAACCCAAACCGAGCTGCCGCCGCGCAGCGTCAACGGCTCGCCGCTTGGCACCATAACGGCGTCGCAATCACGGCTCAAAACTATCGCTTTGTCACTGGTCATCGATTTCGCAGCCTCCTTTCTTAGGACTCGGTGGACGCAACTTCGCTTCTGCCCTTCAATGCGGAATGCACCGTGTGCCAGGCCAAACTGGCGCACTTCACCCGCGCCGGGAACTTGCAGACACCCGAAAGAATCGCCAGCTTGCCCACATTGGCAGATGCGTCGTCATCCCCTTCCCCAGTGAGCATCCTGTGCACGTTCTCAAAGAGAATTTCAGCCTGCGCCTCGGTCTTGCCTTTGAGCTCCGCGGTCATCAACGACGCCGACGCTTTTGAAATGGCGCAACCCGAGCCCTGGAAACTGATGTCTTTGATGACGCCGTTTTCAAGATCGACGTAAACCGTGACGTGATCGCCGCATAAGGGATTGTAGCCTTCCGCTTTATGATCGGCATGCTCGATCACGCGAAAATTGCGCGGGCTTTTATTGTGGTCAAGAATGACTTCTTGATACAGGTCGTCCAAATCTGACATTAGCCGAATACCTTTAATACTCGCTTGACCGCGCGCGCGAGTACATCGATTTCCTCTTTGGTGTTGTAAAACGCAAACGAAGCCCGGGTCGTTGCCGGCACGCCGAAGCGCTGCATAACCGGCATGGCGCAGTGATGGCCGGCGCGCACCGCCACCCCTTCTTGATCGAGAATCGTGCCCACATCATGGGCATGAATATGGTCGAAGACAAACGACAGCACCCCCGCCTTTTCTTTGGCCGTGCCGATGATCTTGAGCCCTGGGATTTCCAACAACGTTTCGGTCGCGTACTCGAGCAATTCATGCTCGTGCGCCATCACTTGCGGCCAGTCCAAGCCGTTTAGATAGTCGATCGCGACACCCAAGGCGATGCCGCCGGCGATGTGCGGCGTGCCGGCTTCGAACTTGTAGGGCAAAACGTTGTAGTGGGTTTTTTCGAAAGTCACCAGGCTGATCATATCGCCGCCGCCCTGCCACGGCGGCATCTTTTCCAGCAGCTCAGCGCGGCCATACAAGATGCCGACTCCGGTGGGCCCGAACATCTTGTGGCCGGAAAAAGCGTAAAAGTCACAACCCAGATCCTGCACGTCGATTTTTAAATGCGGCACCGCCTGGGCGCCATCGAGCATAACTGGCACGCCGCGATCGTGCGCCGCCGCGATCACTTCTTTGACGGGAACAACCGTGCCAAGCGCGTTGGAAACATGGGTGATCGAGACAAACCTGGTGCGGTTGTTGAGCAGCCGGCGAAACTCCTCGACCACCAACTCGCCATCGTGGCTGATCGGAATCACCCGCAAACGCGCCCCCACCTGTTCGCAGAGCATCTGCCAGGGCACGATGTTGGAGTGGTGCTCCATCGCCGAGACGATGATTTCGTCGCCGGCCTTGAGAAACCCCCGGCCGTAACTCTGTGCCACCAGATTGATCGCCTCGGTGGTGCCGCGGACGTAGATGATCTCTTTGTCGCTGCGCGCGTTGACAAACGCTCGCACCTTGCCGCGCGCCTTCTCATAGGCCGCGGTGGCTTGCTCGCTCAAGGAGTGCACGCCGCGGTGGATGTTGGAATTCTCTTTTGCGTAGTAGTGTTCGATCGCGGCGATGACGCTTTGCGGCTTTTGGCTGGTGGCGCCGTTGTCGAGGTAGACCAGCGCTTTGCCGTGCACCGACTGCGCGAGAATGGGAAATTCCCGACGAATCGCCGCGACATCAAAAGCGCGCACTTGCGAAGGGATTTCCGTGGCGGCTTTCATAGGATTTGTCTAGTTCCGGCCAAAACGCTGCAACAGGTATTCATCGAGCCGCTCCCGCATCGACGCAATCCTGATCCGGCTGACAACGTCGCTGGCGAAGGCGTAGCTCAAAAGACTGCGCGCGTCGTCGCTGCCGATACCGCGCGAGCGCAGGTAAAACAAAGCATCGCGATCGAGTTGACCGATGGTCGAGCCGTGGCTGCATTTAACATCGTCGGCATAGATTTCCAGCTGCGGCTTGGTGTTAACCACGCCGTTTTCCGACAGCAGCAGGTTCTTATTGGTCTGGCGCGCGTCGGTTTTTTGCGCATCCCTACGAACCACGATCTTGCCGTTAAAAACCGCATGGGCGGCGCCGCTGAGAATACCCTTGTACAATTCCCGGCTACTGGTATGCGGCTGGGCGTGGTCGATCTCCGTATGATTGTCGACATGCTGCTGACCATCGAGCAGGTAAAGCCCATTGAGCGTGCACTCGGCACCCTCACCGTTGAGCGCGACGTGAACGTCGTTGCGCACCAGCGCGCCGCCGAGGGTCACGGTGTGGGCCGTCAAGCGTCCATTGCGCGCGACTTCAACGGCCAACTGGTTCACGTGAAAACCGTTGGCTCCCTCGCGCTCGACGCAGTAGTGATCGACGATTGCGTCCGCTTCCACCAACATATCTGTCACACTATTGGTGAAATACTTACCGTCGCCCAGACTACAGTAGTTCTCGACAATCGGCGCTTCGCTACCCGCTTCACAAACGACCAGATTACGCGGATGACTGGCCAGCGGCGTGGCGCCATCTGTGGCAACGAACATCAGCTCAATTGGCTGCCCCAGTCGACAACCGCGGCCGACGCGAATCACCGCGCCATCGTTGACAAAAGCGGTGTTGAGCGCCAACAAAGAATTCTGCTCCCCTGGCCAAGAGCTAACTCGCTCGCGCAACACCGCGTCGCCGCGCAGAACCACTGCCGCCAAGCTCTCGATGCGTACTTCAGAATTGGTCACCGAACTCAGCTCCGGTGCATAACAACCATCAACAAAAACGATGCGTGCGTGAACCGCGGCGACAAACGAGTGCGCTAAGACCGTGTCCAGTGAAACCGATGCCGGGCCGCGGGCAACCTGAAAATCCCCCGCGGCAATCCGGTCGAGGCTCGTGTACTTCCAATCCTCGTCATGGGTCGTCGGAAACCCGCGCTCACGAAAATTCGCCAGCGCGGCCTCGCGAATCGGCAGCAGCCATTCCGGGCCGCGCGCGCTGCCGTTGGCATACTGTTGCTTGAACAGGGCGGTATAGCGGTCGATGCTCGGCTGGGATTGCATGACAAAAACAGAAATCAGTGGGCCGCGGCGGCCGGCGCCGTTTTGATCCAATCGTAGCCTTTGGCTTCGAGCTCCAGCGCCAGCTCTTTTGTGCCCGTGCGCACGATCTGCCCTTGATAGAGCACGTGGATAACATCGGGCACGATGTAATCGAGCAGCCGTTGATAATGCGTGATGACCATCATCGCGCGGTCTTTGGAGCGCAAAGCGTTCACCCCGCCGGCGACGATGCGCAGGGCATCGATGTCTAGACCCGAATCGGTTTCATCGAGAATCGCCAGGCGCGGATCGAGCACCGCCATTTGTAAAACTTCATTGCGTTTTTTTTCGCCGCCGGAAAAACCCTCGTTCAAGGGCCGATTGGCCAGCGCTTGATCCATTTCAACCAACTTCATCTTTTCTTTGATAAGTGCGAGAAATTCCATGGCATCGAGCTCGTCTTGACCGCGGTGTTTGCGAATCGCATTGACCGCGGCTTTGAGGAAATAAGTCGTGCTCACACCGGGAATTTCGACTGGATACTGAAAGGCTAAGAACACGCCCTCGCGCGCCCGCTCTTCTGGGCTCATGGCCAGCAGATCTTTGCCGTTGTAGATCACCTCGCCACCGGTGACCGCGTAGTTTTCACGTCCGGAAAGCACATGCGCCAGCGTGCTCTTGCCCGAGCCGTTGGGGCCCATGATCGCGTGCACTTCGCCGGCCGCGACTTTTAAGTTGATGCCGCGGAGAATCTCTTTCTCCCCGGCCTTGGCTCGTAAGTTTTTAATCTCAAGCATCTGTGATTCTTGGTGATTCGTGCTCGTGGCTCGTGCTCACGCGGGTCAGTCTGAATATAAACACGAGCACGAACCACGAGCAGCGATACTATTAACTTGCCTTCTGCAACGGCGCCTTGACTAGCCGGCCGCGCAGCCCCTGACGATCGGCGATGTCTGAGATCGACACGCCGGCTAGGTATTTGACCAGCACCCCCTGCGCCTCTTCCCAGACCGACTTCTGCGAACAAACCGCGCAGTAGGAACAAAAGCTCGCGCCCTGCTCTAAACATTCCATCAGCGCCAGCGGTCGTTCGACTGCTTCGTAAATGTCTTTGATGCTGACGTCGGCAGCCGGCTTGGCCAGCGCAAAGCCGCCCTTGGAACCGATGTGCGATTGCACCAGCCCGCCGGCCACCAAGTCTTTCATGATTTTCGATAAGTAAAATGACGGAATGTCTTGGCTTTTCTCGATATCGGAGCGGCTGACGATGCGCCCGGCCGGTTGCCCAGCTAGAAATGCCAACGCGCGCACAGCGTAGTCGACGCGCCGTCCGACATTCATCAGCGAGCTGCGCTCAGCTTTGCGCTTTACCCTTGCCACAAATTCACCGTAATTAAATATAGACTCCTTAGGTCTTTTATGTCAAGAAAGCTTACCGCAGATTCCGGACTGAAAGTCTGGTGATAAACTCGTAAGAATGCTTCGACTGGCTCAGCATGAACGGATTCTTCTTAGCGATTTCACCCTCTGATCCGTTTGCCCTGAGTCCAGTCGAAGGGCTCCGCAGGTTTTTTCAAGCCAGCCTAATTGCCTAATGATCGCACCCCGTCGCCTATCCGAATCATCCGAGCCGATCTGCAACTTCCGCCAACAAATCCATCTGTTGCAAGTCTTCGGCACAGGGGCGTAAAACAAACTCGTCAACGCCCATGTCAGCCTGGCGCTTGATCGACTCTTCGAGCGCCGCGCGGGTCGTCGGCAATGTGCTCAAGCGTGTCGCCGCCAATTGCGGATTGTATCCATAGTTGGCTTGGATATACGCCCCCGCCTGCTCCGACGCTTTGGGACCGAGGGCAAAATAGCTCGCGCCAACCCAACGCGGCTTGCCGCTGCGTTTTTCTTGCTGCCACAATTGATTGAGGCGCTGCCACAATTTCGCCATCGCTTCGGGCTCACCGCCGCCCGGCGCCATGTAACCGTCGCCCCATTTGGCGATGCGCTCGGCGATCGCCGGCACGTAACCGCCGATCAGCAACTCAGGTCCACCGGGGCGTGGAGACTTGGGAGCGATCACACCGGTTTCCGCCGACAACTTTTCCCCAGCCCAAAGTCGGCGCAGAGTCGCATACTGCTCCGCCGAGCGCCGGCCGCGCCGATGGAAATCATTGCCGGTGGCGAGATAGTCGTTCTCGCGCACGCCGATGCCAACGCCCAAACAAAGCCGTCCGTTCGATAGCACGTCGATGGTCGCCGCCTGGCGCGCCAGTAACGTGGTCTCCCGCGTCGGTCCAATGACCACGCTGGTCATCAAACCGATGCGCTTGGTCGCGCCCGCCGCAACCGCAAGCACCGCGAGCGGCTCCAACGCCGCCGAAACCACTCGATCGGTGACAACAATGCTTGAGAACGGCCCGCGCTCCGCACGCGTCGCCCATTCAATGATAACTTCTGCCGATATGTCTGCGATCCGGCTCGGCAAGCCGATGGCAATTTTCATGTGCTGACCTCACGCGCAAATCTTGCAGACAACCTAACCGCACCGAATCCTAGCGTCAAACGTCAACGTTTGGTTTGACTCCAAGAGAGCAAATCTACTAGTGTAGCGGCTCACTAATAAGCGCGCTTATCGCTGTGACACGCTCGCATGTTTTTCACCACGAAGATCACGAAGGGACAGCAAGTTCGGAAAAGAATTTATTGTTTTCTTCGCTTGCCTTCGTGTGCTTCGTGCCCTTCATGGTGAAATCCCCTATCGGGATCCGAAGTGGAACTCTGGAGAAGCGAAGGCATCGGCGCAAATCGTTCGGTTTGATTTGCCGATGCTTGGCATCTCTTCGACCTTTCCACTGCGATTCGCGGAGCAGGGCGACCGCCGGTCGCCCCTACGAGGCGGCGTCGAAGCGGATATCTGTTGCCTTCGCTCCGGAAGAGTTTCACTTCGATCGCGCCGCAGCGATGAATAATTCGGGCTAGTTATGGAGCACTGAAATTTTTCTCAGAGGTATTTCCATGGACTTCAATCTCCCTGAAGAGCTGCAAATCCTGCGCGACACGGTGCGCAAATTCGTCGACAAGGATTTGATCCCTTTAGAACGCACCTACCGGCACGACAGCGAAGGGCCGATGCCGGAGCACTTGCTCAAACCACTCCAAGAAACCGCCAGGAGCATGGGCTTGTGGATGCTCGACGTGCCGGCGGAATACGGCGGCGCCGGTCTCGGGCTCTTGCCGCGCTGCGTTATCCACGAGGAAATTGCCCGCGCGGCATCCCTGCCCTTTCGCGGCCTGGAGCTATTCGGCCCCGAAGTGCGGCCGGTGTTGTTTCACTGCAACGCAGAACAGAAGAAACGCTTTTTAGAACCGGTCTTAAGAGGCGAAATTCGTTTTTGTTTTGCCCAGACCGAACCCGACTCCGGCAGCGACCCAGCGGCGATGCGCACCCGCGCGATCCTGGACGGCGATCATTTCATTATCAACGGCACCAAGCGCTTTATCACCGCGGCCGGCCGCTCCGACTACGTCCAGCTCATGGCGGTCACCGACTTGGAGAAGCGCGCCCGCGGCGGCATCACCTGCTTCGCGGTCGATTTAAAAACACCCGGCGTGACGCTCGAACGGCAATGGCCGGCGATGATGGGCGAAGCGCCCTGGCAGCTTTTGTTTGAAGACGTGCGCGTGCCGGCCGCCAACGTCATCGGCCAAGTGGGCGGCGGTTTCTCTCTCGCGCAGAAATGGATCGGCGAAGGGCGCATCCGCGGCCACGGCGCGCGCCCGGTGGGCATCGCTTCGCGCGCGTTGGATATGATGATCGAATATTCCAAAGTGCGCACCACCTTCGGCCAGCCGCTGGCCAATCGTCAGGTGATTCAGTTCATGATCGCCGACTCGGCGATGGAGATTCATGCGGTGCGCAATATGGTTTATGAATGCGCCTGGCGCGTCGACCGCGGCGAAGACGTGCGCGATCTTTCCTACATGGTCAAAATTATGGCGACGGAAATGGCCAGCCGCGTGGTCGATCGCTCCATTCAAGTCCACGGCGGCTTGGGGCTAATGAAAGAGCTGCCGCTCGAATGGTGGTACCGGCAGATCCGCAGCACGCGCATCACCGAAGGCGCCAACGAGGTGCTGCGCTGGCGGCTCGGGCAGAACATCATAAAAAATCACAAGTCCTGAGCCAATTTCGCCAAAGCTGCTGCGCAGAGCTCTAAAATGTGTTACGGTATATAATGTCTTTAGCAGAGGTCTGCTATGAAAAAAAGTATCTTGGCGCTGGCGTGTCTCCTGCTCGTGAGTGGTTGTGCATCGACTCATTCTCCCTATGACCTGTACACCTGGTGCATGAACCTGGGCAGCACCCGGCTCTCGTCCATCGGACCCAAAGCGCAGAACTATCGAAACTGCGCCGACGAGCTCAAAGAAGATTTAGACGACCCCACACCGCGGGTTCTTTACCTGCCCAAAGATATTATTATGGCGCCCGTTCTGTTCGCGCGCTCCCTGTGGGTGGGCACTGGCAACGTGCGACCGCCGTTCTGAGATTGAGCCTCACGGCTCGACTTGGTTCCAACCGTTCCAACGGTTCACGCCGTTCAAACCCGTAAGATCAGAATAGGGACCCGGTCTTGACCTGTCCCCTACTTGCGCTCCAGTTCTTTCAACGCCTCACGCAGATAGCTCGTGTCGACATATTGGCTCGCCTCCGGTAGTTACACAGAGCGCAAAAGCAACGAACAGCAAAAGCATCATGGAGCCTCCGATTCCCCTCTTTAGCAAAGAGGGGTAGGGGAGATTTTTTCTGGCTTCGGCAACTTTACTCTCAACAGACAAAACCTCCTCGCCCAGCCCGCGAATCCGCCTTGATCCCCTTTTCCAAGAAACCGTATCGCAACGGTTAAATCGCCCGTTTTGTCATCCTGAGCGCAAGCGAAGGATCTGCTTTTTCGCGTAGTTGCATTCAGCAGATTCTTCGCCTTCGGCTCAGAATGACAATTGCGATACAGTCTCCAAAGGGGGAGAAGGTTTGCGCTCGATTATTACAGCAAATCTTGTCACACGAGCAAGAAGTTTTTCGCCAACTTGTAATATTGGCAGACCTCGATTAGCTTCGGTGGCAAACCAGGAGGCCCCATCGCATATGGCAATCAAGCGTTATAACGCCGGCATTCAACGCGCCAAAGGATTGATGGAAATCGCCGCGGCACTTTATGACTCATCGCTCTCTCATGAAACCCGGCGCGCCGCCGAAGGCGTGCTGCAAACCGATTCGCGCGTTGGTCGCGTCGTGCGCCTTTCACTCGGCGTGAGGGATACTTCGCCCAAAGACGATGTGCCGATTTCGTTCGCCACCGGCAGCTTCAAAGAAATCATCGCCGTCGCGCGCGGCGAATACTCGATGGCCTGGGTCAACCCTTCCGTGTTGTTAACCATGGCCTATCGCGGCACCGGGCCGTACAAGAAAAAACTGCCGCTGCGTGCCATCGCGGTTTTTCCCTCTTTCGATGTCATGGGTTTTGCCGTGCGCGACTCCAGCGGCATTGAATCATTAGAACAGATCAAGAAAGAGCGCCGCCCGCTGCGCGTCTCCAGCGGCTTCGTGCCGCGCAACGATCTCGAAGCCAGCGCGACCATGTTCACCGTCGCCGCCGTGCTGCGCGCCGCCGGCTTCACGCTTCAGGACATCGTCAAATGGGGCGGCAAGATTCACTCGACGCCGCGCCCCAGCGACCCGGCTAGAAGGGCCGCCATCGTCGACGGCAGCATCGATGCGATCTTCGACGAAGGCATCAAGAGCTGGGGCCAGACCGCCATCGATAACGGCTTTCGCTACCTACCCATCGAGGGAAAAATTCTCAAACAGATGACCGCGCTCGGCTATCGAACCAGCAAAATGTCGAACTGCGGCTTCAGGCGCATGAAAAGTGACGTGCCGACCGTCGATTTCAGTGGCTGGCCGATGATCGTCCACGCCGACATGCCCAACGACGTCCCCTACGCTCTGTGCGAAGCGATCGAGCAGCGCAGGAGTGTGATCCCCACCGACAACTTCAAAGCTTTAAGCCTGAAACAGCTCTGCAGCGGCGACGGTGAAGCGCCGTTCGACGTGCCGCTCCATCCCGGCGCAAGAAAGTTCTATCGCGAGCGCGGCTATCTAGAATAAGCTTCTGCTGAAAACCAAGAATGCTTCGACGGGCTCAGCATGAACGGGCTTTCTTGTGGCCAATTCCAACTCTGATTCCGTTCGTCCCTTCGGCAGGCTCAGGGCAGGCTCTGAGCCTGTCGAAGGACTCCGAATAGGTTTTTAGCAGCATCGATATTTGGAGGGAACACTTTATGGCCAACAAAACCATCGCCATGCTCCATCCCGGCAACATGGGCGCCACCATTGGCGCCGCCGCGGCCACCAGCGGCGCGCGCGTGCTATGGTGTTCCGCAGGACGCAGCGCGGCATCGCGTCAGCGCGCCGAGCAAGCAGGGTTGCACGAAGCCAAAACGGTCCGTGATGCCGTCGGCCAGAGCGATATTGTGCTGTCGGTTTGCCCGCCCGAAGCCGCGCTCAGCGTCGCCCAGCAACTCGCCCAGGAAAATTTCCAGGGCATCTACGTCGACGCCAACGCCGTATCGCGCGCCACCGCCGAACAGATCGGCGCCGTCGTGACCAAGGCCGGCGCCCGCTTCGTCGATGGCGGCATCATCGGCTCGCCGGTGAAAAAGGCTGGCACGACGCGCCTGTACTTATCCGGCGCCGGCGCCAAGGACATCGCTGCATTGTTTTCCCAGAGCATGCTCGACGCCCGGGCGATCAGCGAGGTTCCCGGCGAAGCCTCGGCTTTGAAAGTTGCCTACGCGGCGTGGACCAAAGGCACCGACGCCTTGATCTTGGCGATCCGCGCCTATGCGCAGTACGAGGGCGTCGACCAAGCGCTCTTGGAAGAATGGAAAATTTCCCAGCCGTCGCTCGAGCAAAAAACCGTCCGCGCCGCGGCCACCGCTGCGCCAAAAATGTGGCGCTACACGGGCGAGATGGAAGAAATTTCAGCCGCCTTCAAAGTAGCCGGCCTGCCGGGTGGATTTCACGAGGGCGCCGCGCGCCTGTGCGAGCGGCTGGCTGGCTTCAAAGACATGACCGATCCGCCGCTGCCGGTGGATCGGGTCATTGCGGAATTATTGCGGCGCTAGAATATTTATCGAACCTATGGCTCAAAACACTTTCGGAGCCCTTCGACAAAGCTCAGAGCCTGCCCCGAGCCTGGCGAAGGAGCGAACGGACCGGAGGTTGAAATCGTCGGAAAGAATCCGTTCATGCTGAGCTTGTCGCAGCATTCCTACGATTTTTTCAGCCGCCTGCGCAGGGACAGCCGCTACCCGACAGCTAATCTCTATCTCGGTTTCTTTTCTTTCGTCGCACCGCTTGCTACAAATCTATCACTACTGATGCATCCGAATTCCCTTCTCAAAACTCAACGCTCAGCGCTTTTGACTCTCGGTATTTTCCTCCTGTGCTTCGGCTGCGCCCAAACCGGTGTGCGGCTAGTGGGTCACACAATCGAGACTAAGTTGCCCGCGCCCGCGCGGGTGTTAGTCTATGATTTCGCCGTCGACGCCAACGACGTCAAAGAATATCAAGGCATCCTGCGCCAGCAGCCCTCGATCAAAGAACCGCTCGAGCGACAACGCGCGATCGCCAAAGTCGTATCGAACGCGCTGACCGCTGAGCTTGTCGGCGGGCTGCGCCGCTTGGGCATGCGCGTCGAGCGCAGCGCGCGCGACGTTGAACCGGCCGAAACCGATTTGCTCATCGACGGCCGTTTTCTCCAGGTCGACGAAGGCAGCCCCTTCAAACGGTTGGTGTTCGGATTGGGCTCGGGCACTTCACGCGTGGAAACCCGCGTGCAAGTTTTTCAGGGAGCACAGCTGCGCAAACTGTTGGAATTCACCACCCATTCTGAGAGCAGCAAAATGCCCGGCGCAGCGCTCACCGTCCCGGCCACCGCCGCCGCGCCCATCGGCGCGAGCATCTCCCTCGGCGCCGCCAACGCCGCCAGCACCGGGTTCAAGCCCGACAGCGACGAAGTCGTGCCGATGGCCGGTTCGAGCGGCGACCAGGCCGTGCGCTATCTATCGGAGTTCTTCGCCCGGCAAGGTTGGATCCCCCCAGACAGAGTCCGGCGCGCGCGTATCGCCTACTAGCCTTTACTTCTTACCCGCCGACGCCAACGCATCTTCAACCACCTTTAGCACCGGCTTCATCGCCAGCCATTGTTCGGTGTCGAGATACTTGACGCCGTCGATGCGCCGGCTCTTCGGGTCGACATCGTCTTTTGGGATATCGATGCGCAGCGAATCCGGTGCGCCCGCATCGGCTTTGGCCAACGCGCTCTGAAAGTTACTCTGCCCGTCGCGCGACAGAAACCAATTGATGAAAACCTTCGCCGCGTTCGGATGGGGTGCCTGATTGACCAGGGTCAAGATCGCTTGTCCCGCGCTCAGACCGGCACCTTCTTTCATGCGCCCAAAGGTGTCCACGGGCAGGCCTTGTTCGCTGCCTTTTTCCACGTGCTCGCACCAAAAACAGATCGGAAACTTGCCGCTGGCCAACCAATCCAAACCCTGGCGCCGGTCGCGGAACAGCGTGATGTCGGTCTCGGCGAACAATCGCCGGACAAACTCCGGCCCCATGTCGGGATGATAGAAAAACAGTCGGATCGCGCTGCCGCCGGTGCCCGGCGTGCGAATGTCGCGGGAGAGTATTTTGCCTTTCCACTTGGGATTCAAGAAATCGTAGAAAGAGGCGAACTCCTTGGGCTGAATGAGTTTGGTGTTATAGGAAATCTGGCCGTACTGCGCTGAAGCCACGTAGCGAAACAAGTAGCGTTTCTCAGGGTCGCTGTAATGATGCTTGCCCTGCCACCACTTGCTTTCGTCCACGACCTCCGGCAGCACAAGCACCGGTTTGATCGGGTCGAGATGTTTGGCCTGCATAAAATCATAGCTGCGCAAAACCCCAACCATGAAGACATCGGCGAGAAATTTTCCCGCCCGCCGCTCGGTGGTGAAGCGCCGCTCCAGATCGTTCTCGACGCCGCTGACATAGGTCAGTTTGATGCCGGGAAAAGCTTTTTCAAACGCGCCCGATTGCAGCACCGGCACGTAAGTGGAATGCACATAAACCGTCACTTGCCCTTCGCCCTTGGCGGCTTGAACGGTCTTTTCCCATTCGTTTTGTGAAGGGTTTTTTACTTCGGCAGCGTGCGTGATCGAGGCAACCGGACGCAGCAAAGCTATAAGAAACAGCACGAGCAAGCTGGCAAAAGCTATGTGTCTTTTCAAAAGCATTGTCGCAAATGTCATTCTGAGCCGAAGGCGAAGAATCTGTTTCTGCGCCCATGTGAAGCAGCAGATCCTTCGCTTACGCTCAGGATGACACGCGGATGTTTTCTCCATCGCGACACCGCTTCGTGAATGGCAGGGAGCAAATTTTACAATCGGCTCAACTAACATAGACAATATTCGGCACATGCTCGCGCAGCTCCCCCGGCTTGACCAATCTCTCGATGACATCGACGTGCACCAAGCGATTCCGCGCTTGGTCGCGAATCAAGTTCGGCAGCTCTTCGCCGCGTTCCGACGCCTCGACGATGTTCTTCCATAGTTTGCGCACCAAAATCACGCCGCGATCGGAAAAGCCTAAATGCTCCTGGCTGCGATCGACGATCGCACCCTGGCTCACCTGCGCGGCATTGTCTTGGCCGCCGATGGTCGCCATGTCCCACTGACGGCGCGTGCCGCGCATGAGCGGCGGCGGTTTGGGGCGCACTTCTTTTTCCGGATTGCCGCGTTTGCCGTCGGTATAGGGAAAAAACTTCAACGTAAATGTCCGCGTCGAAAAATCGTCGATCGGCATGCGCCAAGCGACGTCGACGAACTCAGCCAAGGGATCGCCCGGCAGCGTGCCGCCGTGGTGCACGGCCATGATCGGCGGCACGTAGGCAACTTCGCGATGCCATTCAGTATCCGGCTTGGGCCCCATTCGGCGCGCGACATAGTAAGCCATCGTGTCAGTCATCGTCACATTGAAGTCCGGCGTCTCCATCCACTCCGGCGCAGCGGGAAAACCGTGCACCGGCCGGCCGTGGAGAATCGTCGCATGCACCGGATCGAGGGCGTTTTCCAATTGCTGCATGTAGTTGCATTCGCGCACGTAGCCCGTGAAATTCCGCGCACCGTCGTCGCGCACAAGAAAATGATAGTTGGGCAATTCCGGCGCCGTGCCTTTGCCCATGTAGGCCCAGATCATGCCGCCTAACTCACGGACTGGATACGCTTTGATCTTGATCCTATCTTTGAACGTGCTGCCCGGCGGCTCCCCCGGCTGTTCCAAACAATTGCCCTGCACGTCGAACACCCAGCCGTGGTAACAGCAGCGAATGCCGCCGCCTTCGATCCAGCCGTAGTCGAGTGACGTGCCGCGGTGCGGACAATTGGGCTCGGTCAAACCGACGCGGCCAAACTCATCGCGAAACAGCAGCAAATCTTCGCCCAACCAGCGCACCAGCTTGGGCGCCTCCGAGGTAATCTCGTGGCAGAACCCCACCGGCAGCCAGTATTTTCGCAGCGCTCCACCCGCCGGTGTTCCCGGGCCGACGCGCGTCATTAGTTCGTTTTCAGTGGGGTCCATAACACTTCACCTCGAAGTTGAAATAGCGCGAATCATTTCTTCGTGTCAAAATTCCGCATGAAAAGGATGAAAACGGAATTATGAAAGCGGAAATCAAACCCGGCTTAAACAGAAGCTTTGCACTATCTGCGCTTGGCCTTTGTGTTTTTCACAATCGTAACCAGGATCGCTGTCAGCTGATCGCACTCATTTCGGAGGTTTCGCAATCGTTCCACTGTCACGATTTTGGAATCCTCTAGCAATTCCAACCAATAACTCGTCTCGTCCAATTCCTGCAAGGCACCTTCCAGTTTGCTTATGAAGTCTGCAACGGACTTAGCGCGCTGCGCCTCGCGATAGTGCGCGCCGACCGAAGTCCCCGATCGAAGCAGTTGACGGCCGATAACTTGAGCCTCGGTTCTGCGAGGCAAGGCGGTAAACAGCCGAACTATCCGGAGAGCAAACTTCTTGGTTCGCTCCCGTAAGTCGCCTTTCATTCTTCCGGTTTCACTCTGCATGTATTTGGCTTCCGCTTTCATAATTCCGCTTTCATAATTATTTCTCGAGTGTTTCCTTCCCCACCAGCGCTAACAACACGGCGGAAATCAGCAGCAGCGGCACGTAGGCATAAAACGGCACGGCGGGGTTGAATGCGTTGGCGAGAAAGCCGCCGATCATCGGCGCGGCGCCGCTGCCTAGTTCAGCGGTCACTCGGCGCATCGCCTGCAAGCGGCCGCGCACATGCGGCGGCGCGACGTCGTAGGTCGACGTCGCTAGCGAGCCGAGCGATAAGCCTTGGGCGATACCGGCGCAGCCGATCAGTATGGCAAGCTGATAGAAGCTCGTCGTCATCGGAATCAACAAGAAGACCAGCGCCGGCACGCCGGTGCTCGGCACGGTGCACCATTTGCGGCCGACGCGGTCCATCAGATAGCCGGCCGGAATCATCATCGAAAAAACCACGATACCCGAAACCGTGAACAACATGCCGACTTGAGATGGGCTCAGGTTCAGAAAGAAAGTCGCATAAAGTGGCAGCATGCTTTGGACGACAATCCGTTGTGACTGATTGACCATGGTAGCGAAAACCAGCGACAGATAGGTCGCGCGCAGGTCCGGTCGGATCTCACGGTACACGGCACTCAATCCGCGCAGACCTTCGCGCAGCGAGGCCATGCTGGTTTTCTTGCCGGCGCGTTTGGCGGCCTTGCCCGGCTCCACTTCCGGCGCCGAGGCGGGAATCCAATAGCCGAGCACCACCGCCAACGCGCTAATCACGGCGTAGCCGAAAAACGCCGCGCGATAATCGAACAGTTCGGTGAGCCAGCCGCCGAGGAACGGACAAAGCGCCATGGCGATGGTGTGCGTGCCATGGAGGCTGCTGATCAGCCGACCGCGCTGGCTCGCCTTGGTTTGATCGATGGCGGCCATTTCACGCGCCACCGCGCCCAAGGTGTCGGCCGCGCCGAGCACCAATGCCATCAGCAACAGCAGCCAAAACCACGGCGCAGCCACCGCGCCCAACGCCGCCAGCGCGGCAATAGCGGGCGTGTGCACGAGGCCGATGCGCGTGCCCTGACGATCGTAGACCACACCGCCGATCACCGTACCGAGCATCTTACCCGCGGCAAAAGCGGTGATCACCTGCGCCGCGCCGCCGCCACTGACGCCAAACTCTTTTGAGAGCACGGGAATGGTCGGTATGATCATCGCCCAGCCGCCGGAGAGAAACGTGGCCGAGTAAAGCGGCGCGAGAGCGCCAAAGTTGACCTGAACGTTTGCGGAATCGGACATGAGTTTTCGGATACTAGCCCGGCCGCGTTTCCTTGCCGACAAAACCCAAGAAGCACGCGGCAGCAATCAAGATCGGCACGTAAACCAAAAACGGCACACCGGGGTTGAACATGTTGGCGAGAAAACCGCCCAGCGCCGGCGCCAGCGCGCCGCCCATTTCAGCAATCGTCCGGCGCGCGGCCTGTAATCTGCCGCGCGCGCTCGCCGGCACGACGTCGAAAGTCGACACCGACATCGAGCCCAGCGACAGCCCGTTACAAACTCCGGTGAGCGCCACCAAGGCAGCAAGCTGGGCAAAACTATCTGTAAATGGAATCAGCAAGAACGCCAGCGCCGGTAGGCCCGTGCTCGGCACCGTCGCCCACTTGCGCCCGACTTTGTCCATCAAATATCCCGATGGGATGATCATCACGAACACGAAGGCACCGGAGATAGTAAACAGCAAACCGATGCGCGACGGCGAAAAATCGAGCACCGTGCCGGCATAGAGCGGCAGCATGCTCTGCATGGTGATGCGATAGGAATGGCTCGCCAAGGTCGCAACCACAAGGGCGACGTAGGTCGAGCGCAGATCGGGATGGATTTGATAAAACAGCTCACGAAAGCCGCGCAGCCGTTGGCGCAGCCCGACAGCGCCGCGCGGTTTCTCCGCCGCGGGCCAATGCACCGCGTGAGACGATTTCACCTCAGGAACCAACCAGCCCATTAGCACCGATATTCCAGTCAATATGCCGTAGCCGGCAAAGGCGCTCCAAAAACCAAACGCTTCGGTCAACAAGCCGCCGATGTAGGGACAGAGCGCCGTGCCGGCGTTATGCGTGCCATGCAAGGTCGAAAGGACTCGGCCGCGCTGATTTTCGCGCGCCAGGTCGACGCCGGCCACTTCCCGGCCAAGCGCCCACACGCTGTCGCCCATGCCCATGACAAACGCCAAGATGAGAATCACCGACAGCCACGGTGCGAAGACCCCGGCTAGCGCCGCCGCACTGGCCAACGCGGCGCCGCCAAGCATGGCGGCGCGCCCGCCCATACGGTCGAGCAGCACGCCGCTGATCGGCGTGCCGCAAAACCGGCCCACCGCCATCGCCGTAACGATCTGCGCCGCGGCCCCGGCGGAAATACCGAAATGCTTAGCTAAAACCGGAATGGTCGGAATCAGCATCGTCCAGGAGCCGGACAACAACGAGCTGGCATAAAGGGCGACAATTCCACGGACGGTGACTTGCGGATTTGCCGTAGCGCTCACTGCACGCCTCAACTAGAGGGCGCCCTTCGAGTACTTCGCTGCCAGGCTTTCGAGGTAGCGATCGGTGCTTTGATGGTCAGCATCGGCGGGCAAGCGGCGCAAATCTTCGATGAGGGTCTTGAGCGGCGTCATTTCGGCCAACCGAGCCACTCGATCAAAGTAGCGGAAGTAAGCGAGATCGTGGCTCAGCTTCGCTTCCAGCACAGTCGGCCGGTGCTGCCCTGCGACTTGGCTCTCAAAATGGCTCGCGTAGATTCGATACGCCGGCAGCAGCTCCAAGATTCTCTGTTTGCCCTTCTCCGCTTGTTCCTGCGCAAAGACTTTCGCCGCTTGAGAGACCAAGTCGAGCAACTCGCGCGACAAAGCCCGCTCTTCCTCGAAGGACGCCAGCGCGTTGGCTAAATTTTTCTCGTCTTGGGTGAAGCGAAAATAATCTAGCGCCGCCAGCGACCCGAGCGGCGTCACCAGCGCTTCTTCGATCTCCCAACGTTGCGGAAAATTCTGATCGCCGTGAAGATCTTCGTGCAGAATGACTTTTACTCTGCGAACCAGCGGCTCCTCGGCAAAGGCCAGGGTCGCCGCCGAGCGCGCGTCGGCAAATTCATTGCCCTGACGATAGTACACACTGTAGCCCTCGACGCGATAAACCTGCTCGATTTTCAAACGCTCGCGCTCGGCGCCAAAGCCGATCGCCATGTGAATATCCATCGGCTGTTGCAGCGCCAAGGTGCCGACCCGCTGCATCCACAACCAGAGCATCGATAGTGGCGCGCTTTCCTGGCTGGTGCGCGTGAGCGCTTCGGTGGGCTCGATGCCGATCGTCTTGCCGAACGCTTTGACGTCTTTGATTAGCTGCGAAGTTTCTTGCAAGCGCTGCGTCCCTGTTGATTCGGTCGTGGGATTGGCAGCACAGCCAACAACCGCAAGGAGCACGCCGATCGTGACTGCCGCTAAAACCCTGGTTTGGACTACCCGGCTTATGATCAAGTGTAAATTCGCAATGGGACAATAAAACCTTGGTGAGTCTGTCACCGACTCGGACGCGGAACGTCGGACGCGAAACTCGCGGCCCGCGCTACAAAGCAAAGAGCGTGTCCACCGGCGCCTTGCGCGGAATCCAACCGACTTCCACCATCATGTCCATTTCAGCGTCGGCGAGCTTCTGCTCCTGCTCGGTCATAGTAAATTCGATCTTTGGGTAGCGCGCCGAGGCGAGCAGTGCATCGCGATCGCCGGGATATTTTTTTAAAAACGCATCGGCGCATTCCGGCAGGTGCTGGTCGCTCCAAGCAATCGATGCACGGAACCCCTTGAGCAAGACCTCTTTAACGCCGGGATTGTCGCGCAGCAAATCCTCGCGCACGGCAACCATATGCTTGATCATCTCGGGAAAGCCGCGCAGCGCCTGCCAAACTTCGCCGTCGGTGTACAAACAGCGAACGTCCTTATCTTCCTCGCCGCGAAAGAAAAATTGATCGAGCAGCACCGAAGCTTCGACCTTGCCCTCTTTGAGCACGTTCAAAAGCTGCTCCTGGCGATGCGCCTGCCAAGTGAGTTTTGCGTCATCGACCCCATATTGGTGACGCAACAGATAGCGGTGAAACGCGTGCGGCCCCTGATGCGAGGCCAGCACGCGTCCAGCTAAATCCTTGGGCGTTTTCACCGGTGAATCCTGGCGCACGAACATGCCGTTGCCCTTGAATGTCGATTTCCATTCGGTGCACAGCCCAATAATCGGTGCGCCCTGTAGCTTGCGTTGAATAAAATTTGGCAAGTAAAGATTGGCCGCCTGCACGTCGCCCTTGATCAACGCCTCCTCCTGGTCGCGGCTCGGCGGGTCCGGCATCTCGATGACTTTGAGGTTGATGCCGTCCATCTTCACCGCGCCGATCGCCAGCGCGTAGTAGGTGCGGAACATGCAAAAGCGATTACGATAGTGAGCAAATGTTAAGTCCATACAAAATATTCACCACGAAGGCACGAAGATCACGAAGGTAAGAAAAGAATTTATTTTCCGAACTTCGTGTGCTTCGTGGTGAGATCCTTTATTTTTTCGCCACTTCTTCCTTCTTCCGATTGCAAATATCCAACGCCGCCATGGCATAAACTTTTGTGCAATTCACCATGTTGGTAATGCCGACGCCGCGGCGCACGCCGGTGGGCGAATCCCACTCCGCGCCGGCTTTCGTCTCTGTCGGGTCGACCAAGTGAGTGCCGAAGCCAGGGCCATAGGTGATGGCCGGCACGCCGTACTGCGCGATGCGTGAGCCGTCGCTGGTGATGCCGTAGCGGATCGGCTTGGCGTAGGGCACAGGACTGTTGAAAACTTTTTTGTGCGAGCTCTCCATGAACTTGACCAACGGCTCATTCTTGGGAATCTCGTAGCCCGGCGTCGTCAGATAAAGCTCGACGCGGTAACCGAGAATATCGCTTTCGCGCTTGGCGACTCTTTCGACGACGGCTTCGATGTCGCGCTTGATCGCCAGCGGCACCGCGCCTGGCAGCATTTTCACAATCACAAAAATATCGGTGGTGGGCCGCGTGCCTGGTTTAAATGCGTTGCCGCCGTCAATAGCCCCTATTTGCACGGTGGGCAGCATGAACTTGTGCGGGTTTTTGCGTTGATATTCTTTTTCCCATTCTTGGATCGCCTGAGCCACTTTGCAGGCGGCGAGGACAAACTTGGTGGCTTTGCCATCGACGCTGACGCGCGCCCAGAGCAGGCCCGAGTTGCCGATTTGCAGCTGCAGGCCGGTGGGCTCGCCGATGATGCACATGTCGGCCATCACGCCATGGTCCATCAAATAACGCGCGCCGACGCCGGCGCCGCGGTACTCTTTACCCTGGAAGCGGCCGATCTGGGCTTTTTCGATCTCGCCGACCACACCGGAAATAATCAGATCGCCTTTGAGCTGCGCACCGGCTTTTTGCAGCGCTGCAACCGCTTCGATGTAGCAAGGAAATGCTGCCTTCATGTTGACCAGACCACGGCCGTAGATACGATCTTCGTCGACCACCGTTTCCTGCGGCGCATCGAAATGATCCATGTGCGCGTTGAACATCAACGTGGCGCCGCCACCCGTGCCTTTTAAACGCCCGACCACGTTGGGCCGCCCTTCTTCGACGTACTGATATTCGACTTCCATGCCGAGCTTTTCGAATTCACCGCCCAAATAACGCGCGACGTTCTCTTCGCTGCCGGTGATGCTCACGATGTTGGCGAGATTGCACGCCAACTCAACGATCCGTTCACGATCGACCTGCTCTAACACTTCTTGTTCCATTAAAAGCTCCTCTGGTGAATTGGGTTAAGGCTTTTTTCTAGCACACCCAAGCTAACAATCACAACGAATTGACTCAATATCGCGACAGTCATTTATGTTGACGCTGTCGACGCTTTTGCCTAGATTAGGGCTTCTAATAACCCAGGAGGTCGTAACGGTATGGGAGTCATCGACAACAAGATTGCCATCGTCACCGGCGGCGGGGGCGGCATCGGCGGCGCCATCGTACAACGCTTCGCCCGCGAAGGGGCGAAAATTGCCGTCGCAGATATCAACGCCGACACGGCTCAGGCTCGTGTCAAAGAGATCGCCGACCGAGGCACTGACGCGATTGCGGTTAAAGCGGACGTCGCCAACAAGCAATCGGTTCAAGACATGGTCAAAGCGGCGCTCGACCGTTGGGGCAAGATCGATATTTTAGTCAACGTCGCCGGCGGCGCCATGCGCAAGAACGTTGTCGACACCACTGCTGAAGAGTGGGACAAGATCGTCAACATGAACTTAAAGTCGGTCTTCCTCTGCTCGCAAGCCGTGCTGCCGACGATGCTCAAAGCCAAATACGGCAAGATCGTCAGCATCTCGTCGATTTACGGCTTTGCCGGCAATGCCACCCGCGCCAGCTACGCCGCAGCGAAAGCCGGCGTCGCTGTTTTCACCAAGTCACTCGCGCTCGAACACGTCAAAGACGGCATCAACATCAACGCCATCGCGCCCGGCCGCATCGCCACGCCGGCGGTGCGCGGCCACTACTCCGACGAAGCCTGGGCCGCCGCCGAAGCGCAAATTCCCATGGGCCGCACCGGCAAACCGGAAAACATCGCCAGCGCAGCGATCTTTTTGGTGCAAGATGAAAACAACTACATCACCGGCCAGACCGTTCATGTGAATGGCGCGTGGTTGAACTGGTAGCAACATCGGGCGTCTAGAGTCTAGAGTCTAGAGTCTAGAGTCTAGCGTCTAGCGTCTAGAGTTTGGCGTTTGCAGAAAGAACGCTCCGACAAAAACGCCAGACGCTAAACGCTAGACACTAAACGGAGGTTTCATGTACGGCTGGAGAGTTAGAGTCGGTCACGTCGCGCCGTCGCGCGGCGACACTTTGGTCTATGAGTTTTATCAAATGCTGCCATCAGGATTTATGATCCTGAACAGCACCGGGACCATCCGTCAATTGGTCGACGCCGACATCGACCGGCAGCTGCAGCGCATCGAAGAAGCGGCAGCCGATTTAGTCGACAACAAATGCGACTCGGTGATCATCGGCGGCTCGCCGCTGTTTACCAAAATGGGCTTTGGCAGCGACACCGAAATGGGCAAGCGGCTCACCAAGAAATTCGGCGTGCCGGTTTTCCCCGGCATCACCGGCGAGATGGAGGCGCTGCGCTCGCTCAACATCAAGAAAGTCGTGGTCGCCACGCCGCATGAAGACACACTCAACGAGCGCATGAAAGCGTTTCTCGAAGCGTCGGGCTTTAAAGTCTTAAAAATCCAAGGCTACGGCGTGCGCAAAAACGCCGACATCACCGACATGGACGAGCACGCCGCCTACAAAATCGCCAAGCGCCTCTACGAACAGGCCCCCGACGCCGACGGCGTCTTCGTCCCCTGCCCGCGCTGGCCGACGATCACCGACGTGGATTTGTTGGAACGCGAAATCGGCAAGCCGGTGGTGACCAGCTGCCAGGCTTATATCTGGTACGCATTGAAACAAGCCAAGGTGAAACAAGAGGTGCCAGGCTTCGGACGGTTGATGGCGTCGTTAGGCAACTGATAGCGACGAGCAGACCAATTACGCTGGGGCTCCTGTCGCCGGCAACGCCTAACAAGCCGCACTTCAAACATGTCGACGCCCTGCTGCCCCAGGGTGTGTCACTCATCCATGAAGGCCTTGGCTTGTTGGGCGAGTCCTATCACGACCTCGCCGGCAAATCGGCAAAGACCTCATCACCTTAGCTGGCGCGCGGCAGAAGCCAACCACCGAGCTACATCTACTCCAGATTAAATTCTATCGCTGAGTATTTGACCGTTGCGGCCCTCGGACCGTTGTTCAACTGCTTCACCATGTCGCCAGCTTCCTCCGGAGTGGCAAACTCGACGACTTTGCCGTCTTGCTTGAACCAAGTCAGCCCCGAGCCGAGCTCACGAGCCGGCACGCGGTCGCACAAAATCCTGTACATAAAACCTTCCTAGCGAACCGACGTCGCTATTTTGCGGAACCTGATTGGGAGAGAGAAAATTGTGAAATAATTCGAAGTGATGGCAAGACCCTATGGCTTTTCGGCTGCATACGCAAGTGCAGCCGCCAAGCAAACGATTCAAATCACCGCGCTTGGCGGCCTGCCCATCATTCTAGAACGAGCGTCTCTTATCTTTATCGACCTCGTCTGCCCTTCGGCAGGCTCAGGGCAGGCTCTGAGCCCGTCGAAGGGCTCCGAAGAGCTTTTCAGGAGCCCGCTAGGCTAGACCAACATCGTCAGGGCCGCCGCGGCCATAACGCGCGCCGCCTGTCGCAGCTCCCGCAATGACACAACCTCCTGGTCGGTATGGGCAAAGCGCAAGTCGCCGGGGCCATACATGATTGTCTCGAGACCACACCGATTGAGAAAGCCGGCGTCCAACGCAGCGGGCGAGTAAAATACGCCGGATGCTGTTCCGCTTAAAGCCTGGCTGCAATCACGCAAAGATCGTGCAGCCGCACAATCGGCGCTCACCTCGGACGGATACATGAACGCACCGCGCGTGACTTCGATCGACCACGGCGCCAAGTCTCTCACGGCATTTTGAATATCGCCAAACGCGCAATCCGGATCGTCCCCCGGCAAGAGCCGGCGGTCGAGAATAATCTTGCAACCGTCCGGCACGGTGTGGCTGATCTCCGGCGCGCTTTTAATTTGTGTCACTGTCAACGTCGCGCCGCCAAGACCCGCGTGCTTGGCACCAAGAGCGATCGTGTCGAGCCGCTCCAGTACTTTGCGCGCGCCATCGACGGCATTGACGCCGTCCCAGGGCATGCTGCTGTGCGCCGATTTGCCGCGCACGGTGATTTCAATATCGATGCGCCCTTTGTTGCCGAGACAGATGCGATTGGTCGTGCCCAAACCGACGATACCGGCCTGTGCGCGAATGGAATTGTCTTCGAGGATAAACTTTGCCGCATCATGGCGGCCAGTTTCACCGGCCAAGCTCACCGCCAAATAGAGCGACCCACGCAGCTTCAACTTCGCGCGCGATAGCAGCGCCGCCGTGTACATCATCGCCGCCAACGCGCCCTTTTGCTCACAGGCGCCGCGCCCGACCGCGCAGTTGCCGGCGATGCCAAAGGGAGCCCCATCGACGATCGCTCCCGAAAACGGCTCCTTCATGCCGCCTGCCGGAAAGGTCATCGCGTAGCCCATCAACAACAACCCCAGCTCGCGCCCAGCGCCGGGAGTCTGCCAGAGAAGATTGCCCATGCCGTCGACCACACCGGCGTCGCCGGTCAAGCTTTGCAGACGCGGCGCGATAAAGTCAGCGATGAATTTCTTGAGAGCAGGATCGGCTTCTTGCAGTGACGTCTGCGGCGACGGGGCACGCAGCAGATCGATCAGCAGCTGATCGATTTCGCCGTCATCGGCGATTCGATTGACGAGGTCAATTGCTTCTTGGGAGGTCATTGGAGAACCGGCGGGCGACCAACCGGTCGCCCCTACAACAAGACACCTCTGCGCCCTCTGCGGTCTCTGCGCGAGGCATCTCGCTCCCCCTACCAGGCCGCTTCGAGCACTTCCAACACCTGCTCGGCACTGCGCACCGGCTTCGGGTTGGTGTGGATACTGTAATCGCCCAGTGCATCTTCCGCCAACTGCTTCAAGCCATCGCGCGGCACGCCGAGTTCGCGCAGCTTGAGCGGCAAGCCCATTTTTTGATTCATGCCATAGACGTACTCAGGCACCGCCGCGGCCAGCTCTTTCTCGCTCTTCCCATCGATGCCGATCTCGCGCGCCATGCGCAGATAATCTTTTTCGACGACGTCCAGATTCCAGCGCATGCCGTAGGGCAGCATCAGCGCGTGAATTTCCGCGTGTGGCGCCCTATAGCGGCCACCGATCACGTGGACGACCGCGTGATGGATGCCTGTCCAGGCGCTGTAAACACCCATGCCGGAAAGACAAGCAGCCACTTGCACGTGGCTCAATGCTTCGAGGTCCGACGAATTGGCCACCGCGCGCGGCAAATAGCGCGCCAAGAGTCCGACTCCGGTCAAGCAATAGGCCGCGGTCAGCGGCTGGGTTTCCGTGGAATAAACCGCTTCGACGCAGTGGGCCAGCGAGTTCATCCCCGACGCCGCAAGCAAGCGTGCGGGTGCGGTCGCGGCGGCTTCGGGATCGAGCAGCACCGTCTTCGGCGCGAGCTTGGGATCGGCGACGATGAACTTCTTGCCGCCTTCCGTGATCCCCGCCGAATAGCTGTACTCGCCGCCCGACAACGTCGTCGGAATCGCGATATGGGGAATTTTCGGCGCCGGCATCGGCGGCACTTCTTTTTTGTTCGGTGGCGTAAAACGCACGCCAAACCGAGGCAACGAACCACCCTCGGCCAGCAGCGCGGCAACGCCCTTCCCGGTGTCGATGGCGCTGCCGCCACCGACGCTGACGAGCACGTCGACTTTAGCATCGCGCGCCATCGCCACAGCTTGTTCGATCGAATCGGTCGGCGAATGCGGCTTCACCTGATCGAACACGACACATTTTTCGCCCAACGCAGTTTTGACCTTGCCAAGCAAAAACGTCTTCGCCACCGACGGCGATATCAACACCATCGCCCGGTTACCGCCGAGCCGTTCCAATTCTTCGGATAATTTTCCGAGCGAGCCTTGGCCCGAGATAACACGCTCGACTCTGGGATTGTTAAATATAAATGAAGTTCCTGCCATGTGATCTCACCAATGATGATATACTTCGCGCAGAGACGTGGAGGTCGCAGAGGAAAAATTTGTCTTTTCTTTGCGTTCTCTGCGTTCTTTGCGGTTAAATCATCCGATTCCGCATCCCGGCGTGCAGCGCCCTTTGTGAACCCTTGTGCTCTTTTTGTTCAAGTCTCTTCACTCTTCATAAATCTCAACCCGGATCGCCTGCCCGCGCCCCGACTCCGGACACGCGCTCGCCGCGACGAGCAAATCCATCTCGGCGCGAAAGTCCACATGCGCCTCGTTCTGCGGCCGTACCATGGTGTCGTACATCACGCCGGTGTCGGGGTCGATGCGCATGCACTGAAAAATATTGAACGGGCTTGGCACATCGTCCGGCGCGATGTTCCAAGGCTTCACCGCAGCGCTCAAATTCTCCCAGCAGCCGTGGGTCGGAATCTCTTCAGCTTTCTTCGGATTGATATCAACTCCCTCGGCGAACACCCTCTTCGACTGCCCCTGCGCTACCATCTCGAAGCGCCTGCGGCTGCACATCCCCTTCTGCAAATCGTGCCGCCCCTCTGTGAACGTGTCTTCGACAATCGTCATCAACGGACTGTTGCGCTTGGAATAAAGCACGTCGCCGGTGCTGATAAAAATTTTCACTTGATTGGTCTTGGTGCGCGCCTGATCGAAACGCTCGGTCAAATCGTGCAGATTGAACGCCACGAAGTCGACAATGCTTTTCCCCGCAATGCGAATGCGCTGCCCTTTCTTAAGTTCAAACGCCGCGCCGGAATTTTTCGGCACGACCTGACTATTCAAAATAGCCATCATTTGCTCTCGGTACTGGGAATCCTAGTATAGAATTTTGTCATAGTCTCGTCCCGAAAACCCACGGGTTCTTATCTTGCGTGCCCATTTCTTGATTGAGGCTGCTTGGGCAGCCGCGGTGGCTTTTGCGCCGATATTCTTATGCAGCACAACCTTTCGGCCATTTGTAACCGAGGGGTTGCTGTGTTGAACAATGGTTTTCATGTGAGAGCCCGCTATGACAATATATCATTCTAGTCAAACAAAAAACCCGCTGCGCTCCATGAGAGCGACAGCGGGTTTTTCAGCCACGGAGCTAATGGTCAGCGCACTTTCACCCGCCCCTTCTTCAACTTCTCGCCCGTTTCAAAATAGCGGCCTTGGACCGCGAGCTTGGCTTCTTCGTCGAGCTCGTCGCTCCATTGGCCGAGCGAGTAACCGAACCATGGCGACTGCGGCCGCAGTTTCGGCAGCTCCAGCTCTTCCCAAATCTTGCGCGCGTTTTCCATGTACTCGCGCTTGGGCAGCGACACCGGCGGGAACGGTTCTTTGAGAATCGCGTTGCAGAGCATCGCCGATTCGTCGGCCGGCAAATGATAAGACACCACGTCGGTGCCTTTGACTTCGTGCTCGTAGAGAAACGGTGGAGCATGGCCCTTTTCCATGCCCGGGACGATGTGAACATCCTTGTGCGGCTTCATGCGGTAGCACATGGCCCAAAAGACTGCTGCTTCGTTGGAGGGGTCGATGTCTTCATCGACCGCGACCACGATCTTGCCGACACCGGGATGAAACGAGCAGGCGGCGTGCAGCGCGCGCCATACTTCGGCTTCGTTGGGCTTGCGCATTTGAATGATCACGAGCTTGTAGGTGTTGGTCAGCGGCTCGTGCATCTCGACGCGCAGCACGGAAGTGATGCGGCACTCGTCGCGCAGGTGCACCAGCATCAAACGATCGTAGCCGATCTTGCGAATGACCGACGATTCGCTGGGCGTCAGTTGGCTCAACCAAGACGTGTAGATTGCGTCTTTACGATAGGTAATCGCGGTGACGTCCATGAACGGATTCAACTGGCGTGGATGCATGTAGCCGTGCGATTCGCCGAAGGGCCCCTCGGGCTCGATGTATTCGGTATTCAAGAAACCTTCGATGACGATCTCCGCGTCCGCCGGCACCATGATGTTGTTGGTTTTGCATTTGACCATCGGGATGGCTTCGCCAGCGAGGCCGCCGGCAACGCCCATCTCGTCGACGCCGTAGGGAATCTTCTGCACCGAGACGTAAGAAACGATCGGCGGCGCGCCGATGACCAGTGCCGCGGGAAGATGGACTTTCTTCTCAACCGCCTTCTGCCAATGCAAATAAACATCCTGACCCAAGCCCGACGGAAACACACCAACGCGGCGTCCGGCTTTGATCTCGCCGCGGTAATTGCCGATGTTCTGAATCCCGGTGTCCAAGTCCGCCGTGATCCAGTGTGAACAAGTGGTGTACGGCCCGTTGTCAAAACCGGGAGTTGAGATCGGCACTGGAAAGCGATCTAGGCCGCCCCCTTCCTTGTCCAGCTCGTCGCCTTGAATAACGATGTCCTGGCACTTCGCTTGGGTAATAACTCTCGGCGCAATCGGTTCCGCCAAAGCTTTCTTCCAGCGCTCGTCCATTTCCTCGGCGCTGTTGCAGCCCATGCCGAGATAATAAATTTCCGGTTTGCCCGCCAGCGCGCCCACGACCACGGGCATGGTGTAGCGCTGGCCCTTGGCATCGGTGACATTTTCGAACAGCCAAGCCCGGCGGTCTTCTTCGGGCAAGCCGCGGTACTGCCAACGAACCAATGGATGCAGTTCGGTGTCCTTGTTGATGAGCCGCGTGATGCGTCTCAGTAAACCATGCTCCTCAAGGTTCTTGAGGTGCTGGTGTAAATCGAAGTACGCCATACCGTTACTGATTCCTCCTATGCGCAAACAATCTGTTTCAAATATCCGATGAATCCGGCGCCGTCAACGGGGGACCGGGAAAGGATGAAACGCGGAAAACGGAAAGCGGAAAATCCGCCTTTTGGTATCACTGGGCTTTGCCGTACTTGCTGGCGAGCTGCGTGAAAAACCCTTCGCGGTCGAGATCGGTGAGAATCGATTTATCGTTGCTCCGCTTCGTAAAGATTGTCCGGGCTGACTAGCGTTGCGTCGATCTTACCCTGGTGCATGATCAAGCCACGAACAAAAAACGTATTGAGTCGATCCCCGGTAACGTGCCAGCACTATTGGTAAAAAGCCTTGAAGAAACCGGTTTCATCCATTTTTTTGCAAAAACTCACGTCGGCCAAGTCCTCCGCTTTAGTCTGCGCCGCTTTGGGATTGAGCCCATGCTGCGCCATGAGCCTGAGCATCGAATTCATCCCCTCCATCGACACGCAGGGCCGGCGCGGCAGTGCGGCGATCAATCCTTGATAAGCATTCTCAGCACGATCCTGCGCCAGGCGCAAATTACGCGCTAAGCTTTTGACCACAACTTCCTTGTTCGCCGGCTTGTGCACGAAAGCCACGCCTTCGACGGTCGCCCTGGCGATGTTCTCGACAAGCTGCGGATTAGTCTTGATCAAGCTGCGCGGCACTACGATGCCAGAAGACTGAAACGGCACGTTCTCTTTGCCGAGGGCCACCAACACTCGAAATCCCTCGCTCACCACTACCTGACCGAACTCCGGCGACAGCACCGTGGCTTCTACGCTACCGGCGCGCAACGAGCCCATGCGCTCGGGCACGCCGCCGACGCCCAACAGAACGATATTGTCGCGCCGCGGCACCAAACCGAGATGATCGAGTGCAACATAGGCCGCCATCGACGCCGAACCCGCCGGCGTGCCGATGGCGACCTTGCGGCCCTTGAGATCTTCACCGCTTTTGATGGTCGGCTTTGAAACGAATAAATAGTCGAGCCGATTCTCCACGCTGAGAATCATCGCAAATTCGCCGCCGCCGCTGTTGGCGTTCAGCACATGCGTGCCGCCGACCATCCCGACCAGCACCTGCCCCGCCAACATGGACTGCATCGCCCGCCCGGCGATGATAAAAACCAAATCCGCATCGATCCCGTACTTGCGAAAAATCCCTTGCTCCTTGGCCAGCCACCAGGGCGCGACGTTGTTGCTGATAGCGCCATGCGCCATCAGCAACTTGGCCGGCTCGGCGGCGCGCACCCTTGCCGCTGTCGTACTGAGCGCGAACCAACAAATCGCCAAAGCGAAAATCGTTCTCCGCATTAAGAACTCCGCGTTTACTTGCAGAACTGTTGCCTGTTGCCTCGTGCCTATTGCCTACTTACGCTTTCCACCCATGCACCGACACATCCACCAACTGCCCCACCGGGTCGTGCACGCCCATTTCGGCAAAGCGGCCATCGCGCGGTTTTTTATCAGCCTCGCTCTTGGCGCCGGTGGTCATGGCGGTTTTTAGCGTGCCGTCCATGTCTTCGACCTGAAAGCCAAAGTGGTCGATGCCCTCGCGGCCGCCGTGGGCCGGCAGCACCGCCATGTTGATGTAGCCGTCGGTCAGATAGATCGCGCGCTTGCCGTCGGCGCGTACCGGGCCGCGCCAGGCTTCGGTCATGCCAAAGGTTTCTTTGTAGAACGTCGCGACTTTTTCCTGGTCTTCGACTTTGATCGCTATGTGTTTGATCTTTGCCATGACGGGCCTCCCCTTTTCTTTTTTACTGTCTGTAGAGCTTTTCGACAAAGCCGCTTTTCTTGATCTCGTCGAGAATCGAAGTATTGACGAAGTAGCTATCCGGCTGCGTCCGCGTCGTGCTGATCAGGTCCAGCTCGGCGCGCAAACCGTTTTCGTCAGGATACGGCAGTGGCTTGATATTTCCGCGCAGCTCGTCAGCCCATAAACCGAGATGCTCTTCGCTCAAGCCGCGCATGTATTTTTGCAAGATGCGCACGGCGCCCGCCCGATTGGTTTTAACGTAGTGTATCGCCTCGACATAGGCTTGCATGAACCGAATCACGGCGCCACGGTCGGTTTTGATCTTTCGTTCCGTCGTGCCGAGCGGCGCATCCAAGCCCATGAAACCCAAGTCGCGCGCGCTGCCGCCTTTGAGCGGCTTGGCCTTGCCGCGATAGAAAAGCAGCGAGCTCGAGTCGCCGAGCACGCCGACCTCCATTTTGCCGGCCTCCAGCGCTTGGGCGACGTTGGTGGTGCCGCCCATCTGCAGGATCACGACTTCGGATTCTTTGACGCCCGCCGTGCGCAGCGCCGCACGCAGAAAAGAATCGCCGGCGGAGCCGTATTGAGTCACGCCGATGGTCTTGCCGCGCAGCTCTTTTATGCTGGTCATGGGCGAGTCGAGCCGCAGGACCAGTCGCTGCGATACGAAGCCCGACACTGAGGTGAGAATCACTGCATCCGCGCCTTGCATGCGCGCGCGCAGAAAGGCCGGCGCGCCGGCCACGGCATAGTCAATATCGCCGGCGAGCATTGACTGGACCGTGCGCGGACTGCCGGGAATGTAGACGACGTCGCCGGTGAAACCATGCTTGGCGAGGAAACCGCCGTCTTTTACGACCCAGAGTAGCCCCTGGCCGGGATTGATGGCGACGTGGGATAAAAGTAACTTTTGTGCGGCGGCGGATTGAGCAACGAGGACGAATAGAAGCGCGGCAAGAACGCTAGGCGTCTTCATAACTGTGTGGACTCTGGATTACCGCCTGGAAAAAAGCAAGTCAAACGCCGGGCGAGCTTGACGCGTTGGCGTAGCTAGCGTACGTAAGAGTGCGTCAGCAATCGCCAGCAGGAGGACCCCAGCCGTGCCCCTTCACGTCAAAGCAGAAGCTATCAAGGGCTATCAGCGCGACCAGTCCGGCGAGGCCGGCACCGGCCGCATGATCGTCAAAAAAGGCTACGGCAACGAGTGCAGCCTGATGATCGCCACGCGCAAGCCCGGCTATCACACCAAGCCCCATGAACATGAATCCGAGCAGATCAACTACGTGCTCGATGGCGAGATCTGGTTCTTCGTCAAAGACCGCGGCTTTCTCTGCAAAAAGGGCGACTTTCATCGCATCCCCGCCAACACCGTGCACTGGGCCTACAACAGATCGGACCAGGACTGCACAGTGGCCGAAGCCCACGCGCCGGCGCTCTTGGGTGTACAGGCTGGCTCCGCCGCCGAGGCGCTGTTCGACGACGGCGAGACGCCCAATTTGCGCGGCCCCGGCGTGAACAAGTTTGTGCCGTTCGACCAAGACGGCGCCGAAGCGAAGTACTTCAAGAATTAGTCATCAGATGAGAGCGAGTTTCTCGCGCGTCGTGCGCGCGCTATTGGTCGGATCAGTCTTATCCGTCGGAGCCGTCCAATCCCCCGAGCCAGTCCGCGCCCAGGAGCTCCGCCGCATCCTTTACGGCACCACGGCGTCGCCCTCGCACCTGCCAGTCTGGGTCGCGAAAGATGCCGGTCTATTTGAAAAAGCCGGCATGAACGTCGAGCCTGTGCAGATCCGCGGCGGGTCGCTGATCACGCTGGCGATTATCACCGGCGATCTGCCTTTTTCCGGCGCCGGCGCCGAGTCCGTGGTCGCGGCGCGTGCCGCCGGCGGCGACGTGGTCTTGCTCGCATGCCCTGTCGACGCTGACCCGGTCTATTTGATCACCCGTCCGGAGATCAAATCGGTGGCTGAACTCAAGGGCCAGGGAACGGCGGTAACGCGCTACGGCTCCACGACCCATTTTTATCTGCGCGCCGCGCTGCGCCACGTCGGCCTTAACCCGGATAAAGATATGATCATTTTGCAGCTTGGCGCGGGCCCGGAAATGGTTGCCGCTTTGGACGCCGGTCGCATCGCCGCCGCGGCCCTAACCACCCGCTATGCCCTGCCGTTCCTGCAGCGCGGCTGGCCGGTGTTGGTCGACCTGAGCAGCACCGATCTCGTCTACCCTTCCTCGTGCGTCACCAGCAGCCGCGCGTTCATCAGAGCCGAGCCGAAACTCGCCGAAGATTTTCTCCGCGCCTATGTGGGGGGCATACAACTCATCAAAAAGAACCCGCACTTCGCCGAGGCATCCTTTGCCAAGTGGATGCGCGAGAAGGATCGAGAGATCACCAAAAGCACGGTGCGCGCCTACAGTAAGCTATTTAAAAACAACCCACGAGTCCCCGACAAAGGCATTCAGAACGTCGTCCTCGACCTGATCAAGGCTCGCCCCGATTTCAAAGAATACATCAATTGGCCCGAACCGTTCCGCGAGAACGGTCCGCTGGAACGCGCGCTGCGCGAGAAAAACTGAAAGCGGCAATCGCGAGCCCGTTCGTTACCTTTGAAATTTTCGCTTTCCGTTTTCCGCGTTTCCGTTGTCCACTATTTCCACTCCAAAAACTCCAAGCGCACCCCTTGCGGACCTTCGAAGAAGCAAACCCGTCGTCCGTCGGGCAGCGTGCGCTCTTCGAGAATCTTCACACCGGCGGATTTGATCTTGGCGACTTCGCCGTCGAAGTTGTTGGTGTCGATGGCAACATGCTCTAAACCCATGAACTGATCGAGTTCTTGCTCTTCGAGAAATTGCGTGACATTGAGCTCGACGCCGTGAAGATCCAGCCGATACGCCGCGCTGCCATCGGGCCGCTTGGTTTCTTTGGCGACCCTGGCGCCAGTGTATTGCACGTAGAAGTCCGCGGTTTTCTTTGGGTCGGGAGATTTCAGATGGAGATGATTGATTCGAAAGCCCATGACGTCCTCCTCTTCGAATGGCTGACTTCTACTCTCTCAAGCCGCCGTGTTGCAAGTAACTTCAATTACCCTTTCACGCAGCTCCCATCTCATGTAAGTTAACGGGAATATATGGTACGGGAGTTCTTACTTTCCGTTTTCCGCGTTTCCGCTTTCATAATTTGTTTGCCATGACTGCCGAACTCTTCGCCTTGCTCACCGCCCTGTCGTTTGCCTGCTCGAACGTTTCCGTAAAACCTGGCTTCCGCTACTCTACGCCGATGACGGCGACCTTTGTATCATTACTGATTCACAGCATCGTCCTCTGGGCGGCGGTATTTCTCAGAGGTGGAATACCGCCGGTGGCCACCGCGGCGGTTGTTGCCATCGTCGTCGCCAGCATCATGCAGCCGGGCATTCGCCATTTTCACTATACCGGCATTCATAAGATCGGCACCTCGCGCGCCGTGACGCTGCGCAACTCTTACCCTTTTCTCACCGTCATCGCCGGGATTATTTTTCTCGGTGAGCCCCTGACCTTGCTGGGCATGCTCGGAACTATTCTGGTCGTTATCGGCATCGCGCTGATCTCATGGCGCATCGACAAAAACGTGCCGCAGTTTCGCTGGAGCTATTTGTTCTACCCGATCGCCACGGTCCTACTGACCACGCTGGTGCACCCGCTGCGGCGCTACGCAATGCTGCAATCCAACGAGCCGTTGTTTTTCGCCGCCCTGGTTGGACCGGTGTCGTTGATCGCCTTCGCGCTGTTCTACGTTTCGCCGGCTTGCAAAGAAAAGCTAGTCTGGGACCGGCGCGCCGCCTGGTCGCTCATCGGCTCGGGATTTTTTGAAACCATGGCCGTGCTGTTCATGCTGATCGCGTTTTCCGCCGGGCCGGTCTACATCGTCTCGCCCATCGCTGCGACCGTGCCGATCTGGACGCTGATCTTGGGCGCGATCTTCCTGCGCGAGTTAGAAACTTTCAACACCGCCAGCGTCATCGGCACGATCTGCGTCGTCGCCGGGATCGTCGCCATCTCCCAGGTACGGTCGTGATTCGTGTTCGTGGCTCGTGCTCATCTTTTCGCCCGCCGAACCAACAAAGAGTCACGAACACGAGCACCGGGCACGATCACGGTCGTCCCCACGCTTTCAAGATCACCTCGGCGATGTTCTTGCCCCGCACCGACACCAACTTCTCACCCGTTGCGGCGGTCGCCGCCTGCGGCCAGCCGAAGTACCCACGGCCACCGCTCAGGCTGCCGTAGTCTTTGGTTTCGTTGCGAAACGCGTTCATGTCGTAGTCGAAGTTAGGGTCCAGCGAGCCGATGATTTCTTTCCTGACGAACTGCGGAAAGCTGTGCAGCGCGACCGAAGTTTCCGATTCGCCGCCATGGCCTTCGACATCGGGGCGCGGGCTTTTGTAGTGCTGTTTGGCGTCCTTGCGGTAACTGGCCTCGGTGATCGCCGGATCGCTGGCAAACCCCACGCAGAGCACTTTAGCCGCATTTTCATTGACCAGAGTCTTCATCGCGTCATCCAAGGCTTTCATGTGATGGAGATCGCGATGGCCGTTTAGAATAACTTGTCGCTCAAATCCGTGGCGCACCAATGACCGGCCGATGTCGACAACTAGAGACCGCAACGTGTCCGGCTCCAGCGACAATGTCCCAGGGAAATCGATCGCAGCGCGTGCTACACCGTAGTTGATCGTCGGTGCGACCACCACTTCGTAGCCGGCTGCTTCCAAATGTCGCGCCGCGGCCGCGGTATACACTTCCGCTGCAAAGGAATCCAAACCCAACGGCAGATGGGCGCCATGTTCTTCGACGACCCCGACCGGCAGAATCACAAGAGCCTTGCCCGTTTTCGCTAGGGCGTCAGCCTCGGTAAATGGTATTTCCGCTAGGCGCTTCATGGTTTTCTCCCCTTGCATCTTCCTAACACGACAACAACGCAATCGGCCACAACCCTATTGGTCCATCAGTGTTTTCTCGTAGGGGCGGGCCGCAGACCCGCCCGTTCGGATCGCCCGCCGGCCACCGCCAGGGCAGGTTTCAACCTGCCCCTACAACAAACGTCGCACAGTCTCTGAGATTTTCTGTTGACGAAACCTTCGCACCGAAGTTAGTATACGCCAATCACAAACCTTGGAGGACCTGCCGTGAACCTTGAAAATCTGCGTCCGCCCGTGGGGTTGATGATCGTGATGTTAGCGCTGTCGGCGCACGCACCCTATCACGCGCGAGCCCAATCACCGCGCTTCCATCTCGAGGAAGCGACCATCGCCGATGTGCACCGAGCGATTCGAGCCAATCAACTTACCGCAACACAGCTCGTCCAGCTCTATTTCAAACGGATCGAGGCTTACAACGGCACCTGCGTCAAAGGCGATCTCGATCCGGCCACCGGTTTGATGCTCGGCGATCTGACGCCGATCGAAAACGCTGGCCAGTTGAACGCCTACACCACGCTTAACATTCGTGGCAAACGCTCGAAGACCGACGCGTCGGACAACGATCCGAAGATGCCCGACGCCTTGGAAGTCGCGCGTGCGCAGGATGCTCACTTCGCCCGCACCGGCCGCTTCGTCGGGCCGCTGCACGGCATCCCCTTCGCGATCAAAGACAACTACGACACCGTCGACATGCGTACCACCGCCGGCGCCGCGGCAGCGTATGCCAACGACAAGCCGCTGCAGGACGCGACCATGATCGCCAAGCTGCGCGCTGCCGGCGCGATTTTTCTTGGCAAAACCAACTTGGATGAATACGCGCCGGCGAGCATCGCGCGCAGCGCGCTCGGCGGCCAGACCTGCAACCCCTACGACACCAAACGCGTGCCCGGTGGATCGAGCGCCGGAACCGGCGCCGCGGTGGCGGCAAACTTAGCCATCTGCGGCCTTGGCACCGACACATCTGGGTCGGTGCGCTTTCCGTCGACGGCCAACGCGCTGGTCGGCTTGGTGGCGACCCAGGGCCTCGTCAGCCGCGCCGGGATTATCCCGTTGTCTTACTCGCGCGACCGCGGCGGCCCCATGTGCCGTACCGTGCAGGACACCGCGCTGGTGCTCGAAGCAGTTACTGGCACCGACACGCGCGACCACGTCACGGCCGTCGCCCACGGCAAGAAGCCTGTCGCCTACCGGAATTTCGCCAACAAGAAATCGCTCGCCGGCAAACGCATCGGTGTCGTCCGCGAGTTCATGATCGAAGCGACCATCGCCGACCGTGACAGCATTCGCCTCGCCCATCAGGCGATCGCCGATTTGAAACGGCTCGGCGCCACCATCGTCGACCCGGTGAATTTCGACGGCGCCATCGCCGAGATCATGTCGTCCTACGAACCGAGCTTCTTCACGCGAACTTTCAAAGAGGCGATTCCCGCCGGTGCCGATCCGATCGACCGGATGGTGACACTCACCATGGATCCCAAAAGTCTTCCCACCGGCATGCGCGGCGTCAATCTGCGTGTAATCGCCGGGCAGCGCCGCGGCGAGGAAGGCAAATACGGCATGAACGTCTATTTACAGCAGCGCGGCGACGCGAAATTTCGCAGCGTCGACGACATGTTCGCGACCAAAACATTTGCCGGCGATTTGCCGGTTTTGCAGAATGCCTTCGGTGCCAAAGCCAAGACCTTGGATACACCCGACCACGCCAGCCACATGCTGCGCATGCAGAACCTGCAGCGGATTCTCTACAAAGTCATGGCGGATAATAATCTCGACGCGTTGGTCTATCCGTACAGCACGATTCCGCCGCATATGGTGTTGGCCAATCGCACTCCGGAGGTTTACAACCCGCGCACCGAGCCGCGTCTATTGAAAGCCGGCACGCCGATGTCCGATGCCAACTTGGTGCCCGGCGAGCCGGTGTTGAAAACCGATCTCGATCTCTGGCGCGGCGCGGGCAGCAGTTGGAGCGTCAATTTGAGTCCGGTGAGCGGCTTCCCGGCGATCGTCGTGCCGGCGGGATTTACCCGCGAAGTCTACGACCGCGTGCCAGATCCGAAAGACCCCAACGGCAGCCGCCTCGAAGGACCGAAACCGGATCAGATTCCGGTGAGCATGGAATTTCTCGCGCGCCCATTTGACGAAGCGACTTTGTTCGAAATCGCGTCAGCTTACGAAGCGGGAACCAAACATCGCCGTGCCCCGAAAGGATTTGGGCCGCTACGGGGCGAACCGTAGGATGGGTTGAGCACAGCGATACCTATCGATCCGAGACACGGCGGGTTACGCCGCAGACGGCTAACCCACCCGACACGATGTAAGATTGATTTTGTCCATGGAGGCACCGTTCATGCGCCGTAATTATCTTGTGATTTTTTGCTCTGCCTTTCTCGCCGTTGTACTGAGCGTCGACCAGCTCCGCGCTGCCGCGCAGGCGTGGCGTTTTCATCTCGAAGAGGCGACCATCGCCGACGTCCACCGCGCGATCCGCGCGCGCCAGCTCACCGCAACGCAGCTCGTGCAGCTCTACTTCAAGCGCATCGAAGCTTATAACGGCACTTGCGTCAAAGGCGACGTCGATCCGGCAACCGGATCGATGCTCGGCGCCATCACGCCGATTGAAAACGCCGGGCAGTTGAACGCCTTCATCACGCTCAACATCCGCGGCAGGCGCTCCCAGACCGACACCACAGACAACGATCCAAGATTCCCCGACGCCTTGGAAGTCGCCAAAGCGCAGGACGAACATTTCGCCCGCACCGGTAGATTCATCGGGCCGCTGCACGGCATTCCACTGGCGATCAAAGATGTGTTCGACACCGTCGATCTGCGCACCACGGGCGGCGCCGCAGCGCCCTACGCCAACGACAAGGCGCCCGCCGACGCAACCATTGTTGCCAAGCTACGCGCCGCCGGCGCGATCATTCTTGGCAAGGCCAACACCGACGAATACGCCGCCGCGAGCATCGGTCGCAGCGGCTTTGGCGGCCAAACCTGCAACCCCTACGACACCACGCGTGCGCCAGGGGGATCGAGCGGCGGTTCCGGCGCTGCCGTGGCGGCAAACCTCGCCATGTGCGCCATGGGCACCGACACGTCCGGCTCGGTGCGCAGCCCCGCGTCGGCCAACAACGTCGTCGGCATGCTCGGAACCCAGGGCCTTATCAGCCGCGCCGGCATCATGCCGCTTTCGTTTTCGCGCGACCGCGGCGGTCCATTGTGCCGCACCGTCGAGGATACGGCGCGCATCATCGAAGTCATCACCGGCTATGACCCGCGCGACCAAATCACCACGCCGGCGTACAATCGCGAGCAGGTCGCTTATAGCCGTCACGCCAACAAAAAATCCCTCGCCGGTAAACGCTTGGGCGTCGTGCGCGAGCTCATGGCCGAAGCGACACTGGCCGATCGCGACAGTATCCGCGTCGCCAACGAAGCGATTGCCGATCTTAAGAAACTCGGCGCGACCATCGTCGATCCGGTCAATTTTCACGACGCCATCGCCGAGCTAGTCCCTTACATCGAGCCCAGTTTGTTGACTCAGAACTTTAAATCCTTGGTGCCTGAAGGCGTAAACCCGATCGATCATGCCGTTGCCATTGCCGCCAACCCGAAGCTCATGCCCGGCGGCCCGCGCGGCGTCAACTTGCGCGTAGTCGCCGGCCCGCGCCGCGGCGACGAAGGCAAGTACGGCATCAACCGCTACCTGCGTGAGCGCGGCGATGCGAAATTCAAAAACGCCGTCGACATGTTTGCCGCGCCGACCTTTGCCGGCAACCAGGCCAACTTGCGCAATCAGTTTAGCCCCGACGCCAAGACCCTCGACACAGCGGCGCACACCAACCACACGCTGCGCCGCTACACGCTGCAGCAGATTCTTCTCAAAGTCATGGCCGACAACAAACTCGACGCGCTGATTTTTCCCTACAGCACGATTCCGGCGCATCCGGTGTTGGTCAGCCGCGAACCGGCCAACTACAACACCCGCACCGAGCCGCGCAACCTAAAAGCCGGGACGACACTATCGAATGCTGATTTTCTTCCAGGTGAGCAAACGTTAAAAACCGACATCGATCTCAATCGCGGCGCCGGCGGCAGCTGGGGTGTCAATATTAGCCCGCTGAGCGGCTTCCCGACCATCGTGGTGCCCGCCGGATTCACCCGCGAGATTTACGACCGCGTCGCCGACACGAAAGATCCCAACGGCAGTATTTTGGTCGGTCCGATCGCGAAACAATTGCCGGTGAACATGGAATTCCTCGGCCGCCCGTTCGATGAAGCGAACCTCTTCGAAATCGCGTCGGCCTACGAAGCGGGAACCAAACATCGCCGGCCGCCGAAAGCGTTTGGGCGGTTGCGGGGCGAGCCGTAGCTGGCGGTTCAAGGTTCAACGTTCAACGTTTGGGCTCGGCGGGAAACACTTGTGCCTTGATACGAGGATAATCGACTTGCAATACTCAAAACGTTGCCCTCACCCCTGCCCTCTCCCACAGGCATGGGCGAGGGAGTCGGAAGGAAAGGGATCCGGTCCCCTCGCCCGCTTTGCGGGAGAGCGTTAGAGGTGAGGGCTCTTTTTCACCTATGCTCATCAAAGCCCTGATCTTCGACTTCGACGGACTGATCATCGACAGCGAAAGCCCCGAGTACCAAGTTTGGCGCGAAGTGTTTGCCGAGCATGGGCGTGAGCTGCACATGGACTTTTGGGCTGACATCGTTGGCCGGCCCCATACGCATGTCGATCTCTACGCGTACTACCAAGAACACGTGAATCCATCCGTCGATCTAGAACAGTTTCGCTTGCAAAGGCGTGCACGCGTCGTAGCGTTGACGCAGCAACAGCCGGTGTTGCCCGGCGTGCATGATTATTTGCGCGGGGCATCCGAGCTCGGCATGAAGATCGGCTTGGCGTCAAGCTCATCGCGCCACCATGTTCACGGCCATCTCGCGCGGCTCGAATTACTTGACTATTTCCATACGACTAAATGTTTCGAGGACACGGCCGCGCACAAGCCTGATCCAACACCTTACCTGGCGGTACTTGAAGAATTCTGTGTCGCGCCGCCTGAAGCCGTGGCGTTCGAAGACTCTCCGAACGGCGTCACTTCCGCTAAAGCGGCGGGGATATTCACCGTAGCGGTACCAAATCCCATCACAGAACGTTTACGCCTCGATCACGCCGACTATCGGATGGAATCACTTGCCGCAGAGCGGCTCGATCGCCTGCTGCAACGGGTCGAGACAGCTCGTACGCAATCTCGGTAGCTTTTCCGGATCATATGTGGCGGCAATGGAAAACCCGCGTCGTCCAACTCAAGCACGACACCTTTGCGCTCTATTTAGCCTCGCGCGACCCGCGCGTGCCCCGGGCGGCAAAGATCATGGCCGCTATCGTCCTGGCCTACGCGTTCAGCCCAATCGATTTGATTCCCGATTCCATTCCAGTGTTAGGCTACTTGGATGACCTGCTTCTAATTCCGTTGGGAATTGCCTTGGCGATCAAGCTGATCCCAGACGACATTTGGTGCGAATGCAAAACACGAGCAGCCGCGACGCTTTCAACCAAGCTGCCACGTAGCCGGACAGCTGCGATCGCAATCATTGCAATTTGGCTAGGAGCCGCCGCATGGTTGACGTGGATCGCGTGGAAGATTCTCTCAGCACAACCGTAGGGGCTGGTCGCGATCTGTTCCTACAAGCGCCGGGTTGGTGCGCACGGCGCACCCTACAAGTTCCGAACTCTGCGTGCTCAGCGTCCCTGCGCGAGAACTATTGCACGAAAAGCTTCTTGATCTGCTCAGTCACTTCCGGCGGTTGGCTCAACACTTCTTTAGCCAACTTCTGCAGTTGTTCACCGCGCACTGGCGTGACTTCAACGCGCAGCCGCTTCGCTTCGGCAAGCAGATCTGGATCTTTGGTCGCTTTTTCAAACGCGCTACGCAAAGTGGCAACCCGATCCGTTGGCACGGCTGGTGCCACCAAGAACGGCCGCGCCCATTCCGCGCCCTGGTTCATCGCTTCGGCGACGCGCCGCTTGGTCGGCGGCGTTTTAAATTCATCCATCAACTCATAGATAGTCGGCGCATCAGGAATACGCGGGTCGCGCTTGTGTCCGCCCTGCGCCAGCATGCGCACGAACTTATTCTTGTGCCAGCCGACGTAGCGGTCACTGGCAAAATAGTTGGCGATGGTAAGCCCCATGCAATTGATCTCGCCGCGCTCCAGCGCCAGGCCAATCTCATTGCTGCCTGGATAACCCAGCACATGCTCGACCTTGACGCCGATGGTTTCGGCCAGAATTTTCGACATCACATAATCGGCGCTGCCTGCCCCCGTGGAGCCGCACTTCGGCAGCTCGCTGGCGCGCACGACGTCGCCCATGGACTTGAACGGCGAGTCGCCGCGCACGAAGATCATCATGTCGTCGTTTTCCAGCGAACCGATCCAATTGAATCTGGTCAAATCTAACTTCACTTCTTTGTAACCCGCAATCTGACTGAGATAGAGATTGTTGTGCGACGCCAAGATCGTCAGACCGTCCGGCTTGGCAACACCCCAGACGTAGTTGGCGGCGATCGCCGAGCTCGCTCCCGGCATGTTCTGCACCAGCACGTCCGGATTGCCGGGAATATGCTTGCCAATGTGCCGGCTAACGATCCGCGCCGCGCGGTCGTAACCGCCCCCAGCACTGAGTCCGACGACGATACGGACTTGTTTGCCCTTGAAGAACGATTCCTGTGCATCACCGGCATCCACGGCCGCGAAAACAAATGCCAAAGCGATCGGCGAGACAAGGCATTTCATGACCAAAGTTTTCAACCTTCCATTCTCCATTTTTGATGATCCGCTATTATCTAAACATTTCGCGAAATTTTCGGCTCCACTGATTCAACTCTTCATTGCTCGGCAGCTTTATGACCGCGATCTGGTCGATCGAGAAACTGCTTCGGCTAGGCTTTGGCAGCCGGCGGCTCGAACACCGTGAGCAAGCCCTTCTCATCGAGCGCTGTCATCACCACTTCGTTGCCAAGGGTCATGTCGAAGGCCGGTTTGCCGGCGCGCGCCTCGGCCAAGCTACGATTGATCAGTTCGGTGGCATCGCCGCTGTGATTTGCGCCAGCGCCAATTGCGGTAACAATGCCGCTAAGAAAGCCAATCGGCAGACCCGTCTTCGCCAAGCCATCGTAGCCCCCCTCCTCAAAGTACATACTCTTTAGCTGCCGCAAGGCGGAGGGTCAATAACGGTGCCCAAGCTTGACTCTGTTAGCGATCTGGGCGACTCAAGAAGGATGCCTTTAGACACGCGCTGCTCTTCATGAATATTTCTTCCGATCGTTCTACCGACACATCGAAACGCACCCTTGCCGCCGTCGGCGTCATGCTGGTGATCTTTCTTTTCGCCATTGACGCGACGATTGTTGCGACGTCCATGCCGACCATCGTCGCTCAGCTCGGCGGTTTGGAGCTCTACAGCTGGGTGTTTTCGATTTATATGTTGGCCTCGGCGCTAACCACGCCGGTGTTCGGCAAACTCGCCGACCTGTTCAGCAAGCGGCGCCTGATGCTAATCGGCATCGGCGTGTTCTTGCTCGGCTCGATCCTGTGCGGCATTGCCCAAAGCATGGAAGCGATGGTGCTTTACCGCGCCATCCAAGGCCTCGGCGGCGGCGCTATATATGCGCTGTCGTTCATCGTCGTCGGCGTGCTCTATCCGGCGGAGATGCGCGCCAAAGTCCAGGGGTTTATCAGCGGCATTTGGGGGTTGGCGTCGATCCTCGGCCCCGTAGCTGGCGGCATCATCGTCGAGAACTGGAGCTGGCGCTGGATTTTTTTCGTCAACCTGCCGCTGATCGCCATCGCAACCGCGCTCATCGTCATCGGCTTAAAAGAGCAACCGAGCGAGAGGCGCAAACCCCAACTCGACCTTGCCGGCGGCGCGGCGCTGCTGATCGGCCTTTTGTTGATTTTCTACGCCCTGTCGCGCAGCGCCCATGCGCACCATCCGCTCAACGCCGAATCGCTGGTCTACGTCGGCGCCGGCGTCGCGGTCATGATCCTGTTTTTTTTCATCGAGAAGCGCGCCGCCGAACCGATCATTCCGCTCGATCTTTTCCACGTGCCGCTCTATCGATCGGCCGCCGCTGTGGCGACACTCAGCGCCATGGGCGTCTTCGGCGCCATCAGCTACATGCCGCTATATTTGCAGGGTGTCAGCGGCATCGCCGCCTCGCGCGCGGGACTCACGCTGCTCGTCTTGAGCGTCGCCTGGACCGGCGGCAGCTTGCTGGCCGGCAAAGGCATCAACCGCATCGGCTACCGCTGGGTCGCATGCGCCGGCATGACGCTGTTGGCGCTCGGCTATGCGATCTTCGTGCTGCCGCACGTAAACCTGGGCATCGCCGCCATCGTCGTCAGCGCGCTGGTGATCGGCGTCGGCATGGGCCTGGCCAACCTGACGACGCTGGTCGCCGCCCAATCCACCGTGGCGCAACAGCGCATCGGCGTGGCGACTTCAACAATCATGTTATTTCGCACGTTCGGCGCGGCGTTCGTCGTCAGCCTGATGGGAACGGTCATGTTGAGCCACATGCAACGCGCGGTGAACACAATCAAAGCGAGCAACACATCGATCAGCAACGAGCTCTGGAACAAACTCGCCAATCCGCAAAATCTTTTGGAGCCGACGACGCGAGCACAGATTCCCAGCGACCTATTGCCCAAATTGATTGCCAGCCTGGCTGACTCCTTATGGTTCGCCTTTCTCACCGGATTTCTATTGATGCTCGTCGGCGTGATCGCGAGTCTAAAGATGGGCAACTACGCCCCGGCGGATACGGCGAGACCCGGCAAAACGTCTAGCGTTTAGGGCCTAGCGTTGGGCGTCGGGCCCAAGTCTGGCGCTCAACGCTAGACTCGAAACACGAGTTGCTATACACAAAACAGATGATCCTAATACACCATTACTCCAACACTCCCTGACTCCAAGGACTTGTTTCATGAGCGATCAGGCGACGACCCTCAATTCAAATACTCCGTCATCGGAGACACCCACCCTCGAAGCGTCGATCCAGCAGAAGCGTATGGCGCTTGGGCTAATCAGCGGCTGCCATGTCTTGAATCATCTGCAATACAGCATCACCTCGGTCATGTTTCCGGTGATGATGACCGAGCTGGGCTTCGGTCTGGTGGGCCTGGGATTCATCTCGGCGCTGTCGAGCTTCGTCGGCCAGGGGCTGCAGGTGATCTACGGGTTCTTGTCGAATTTTTTTCGCCGCACCACCATGCTCGCGGTCGGCAACGTGGTCGTGGGGCTAACAGCGATGTCGCAATACTTCGTCAGCAGCTATCCGCAGCTTGTCGCCGCGCGCGTCGCCATCGACGCGGGCTCGAGCCCGCAGCATCCCTTGGGATCGAGTATTCTTTCGCGCTACTATCCGCAGTCGCGCGGCTGGGCGCTGACGTTTCACCATTCGGCGGGCAATTTGGGATCGTTCATCGGCCCGGCGGCGGCATCGCTGGCGCTACTTTATTTTAGCTGGCAGACCGCCTTTGTGATCTTCGGCGCGTTCAGCTTGGTCATGGGACTCACTCTATTTTGGGTGCAGGACCATTCGCGCGGCGCCGAGGCTGCGGCGAGCGGCCGAAAGAAAGCCAAAGTCGGCTTGGATGCCTACGTGCAGTGTTTGAAAAATCGCAACATCCTGTTTACGTCGCTCGTCTTGATGGTCGGCGCCGCCGGCCGCGGCACCGGCGTCAACATGACGTATCTCGTGCCGTTTTTCATGGACAAGTTCGGCGTCACCGCTTCCACCGGCGGATTTATTTTAACCTTGATGCAGGCCGCTGGTTTGGTCGGGCCCTTGGCGATCGCCTGGTATTCGGATCGCACCGGGAAGCGCAAAGGCATCACTCAGCTGACGCTTTTGCTCTCGGCGATCATGACGTTTTTTCTGGTGCAGCATTCGTCGCTGACGATATGGTTCTACGCCAATCTTCTGCTCTACGGCGCGGTCGTCCAGGCGCGCGGCTCGCTGACCCAAACCATGATCGGCGACTTCGCCACGCCGGAGTTGACCGACGCGGCGTTTTCGATCTATTACTTCGTCGGCTTCATCTCGGGACCCATCTGGACGCTGATCATCGGCTACGTCATGCAGCACCATGGTTTCACGCCGGCTTTCTACATCGCCGGCGGCACCTACATCGCCGGCATGCTGTTGCTGCTGTTTGTGAAGGAAGATCGCAAACCCGTAGGTCGAGTTAGCGCAGCGTAACCCGACGGAATTCACAACGCGGCCAGAGAATCGCTCGGTTACGCCTCACTGAACCAACCTACACCGAAAATCCACCTAAGGCGCGAAGAACACAGAGCTCCGAGGAGAGATGTTCAGAATGAGTATACGAATCAGCCCGAACACTGCGTGCTCCGCGTCTGTGCGGTGAGTCTTTTCCTACATGCCCCAGATCATCGCCCTTAGCGCGGCCGTCGCCTACGCCCTGAGTTTCATTCTGTCCAAGCGCGGTTTCAAATATTCTTCGCCGATCACGATCACCTTCATCTCCTTGCTGATCCAAACGGTGACGCTGTTTTCCATCGCGCTGACGATCACCGGCATTCCCTCGGTGACGCCTTTCGTGTTCATGCTGTTCGCCATTGCCGGGGTGTTGCAGGCCGTGGTGCGCCAGTTGACTTACATCGGCATCGAAAAGATCGGCGCCGCGCGCAGCGGGCCGATCCGCGCTTCGGTGCCTTTCTGGAGCGCGGCGATTGCGATCTTTTTTCTTGGCGAAGAGATGACAACGGCCATCGCCCTGGGGACCGTTCTCGTCGTTGTAGGGATTTTGCTGATCTCGTGGCGCGCCGACGAGCATGTCAAAGACTTTCGCCGTTGGTACATCATCGCGCCGTTGCTCGCGTCGATTCTGGGCGGCGTGGTGTATCCGATTCGCCGCTATGCGCTGCGCTTTTCCGACGAGCCGATTTTCTTCGGCGCCGTGGTCGGCATTGTCGGATGGGCTTGCACCGCTGCCTATTTGGCGCTGCCCACCACCAAAGAAAAGCTCATCTGGAATCGCGAATCTTTGCGGTATTTCATCGCCGGCGGCGCTTTCGAATCGCTCGGTCTCCTGCTGGTGCTCTACGCGCTCACCTATGGACCGGTGGTAATGATCACGCCCCTGACAGCGACGCTGCCTCTCTGGGTGGTGATCGGCAGCAAGCTTTTTCTCAACGACGTGGAGAAGATCACCACTCGCATCGTCATCGGCGCGGTTCTGGTTGTGCTCGGCACCGTCGCTATTTCATTTGCAAAGGCTTAGCTTGGCCGATGTCCGTGAGTCTTTGTTTCTTCACCACGCCAGCGATCACGCTTGGCCAACCTCCCGGTTGCGCGAGAAGCCCATGGGAAATCGCGATCGTTCAGATCGACGCCGTTGCAAATACGTGCCCGTCGGCCAATGCCATTTATGAACTGGCATTTGATTTTCGTCGTAGGGAGCACCGTTGACTTTGCTTTGGCTAAAGATCAGCTGCCAGGTGCTCAAAGTCCGATGACGATTCCGTTCTGCGCTCATGAAGAACCTCCATTTCCAGTTGCCTGCGAAGAAACGCTACGTTGAGTTCTCTAAAACGCAAAACACGGACCATGAACGCTAGCGCACCGCTGGCGCAATCTCATGACGCCAGCCCCCCAAGTCAGTGACCCCAGCCACCGAATTTCGCCGAAAGTGAGCTGCTACCAGAGCTTTAACAGCGCTTTTCGCTTGGGTGGACGAATCGATTTGGCAACGCAGGCTCGCTAGCTTGCCAACTAGGTTGACACCTGGGCGGGGGGATAAACTTGAGAATACACCGCAAGAAGGAGGACTGATTCAAAAAAGATTTGGCGGAGAGGGAGGGATTTGAACCCCCGTCACGGTTCCCCGTGAACTTGATTTCGAGTCAAGCGCCTTCAGCCGGGCTCGGCCACCTCTCCGTGAGGAATATCAATGACTTACATTGATTACGGAGTCAACAGAAGGGGTCGAAAAAGTGTCTTGGGAACACCTCGGGAACAATTTGAAGGCCTCTTTGAGGTGATTTTCGTTCAAATTGACGTAGCGATTGTGCATCTCGATTGAGTGGTGACCAGCGGCGGCCATGATCTCCCCGACCGGTACGCCCGCCATGGCCCACCGAGTAATCGCGGTGTGGCGCAGGTCGTGTAAGTGCAGGTCCTTAACACCCACTTTCTCGCGCGCGAGCTCGAACGCTCGCCGAATGGTCTTGATCGCCACCAACTTTTTCTCTTAAAAATCCGAGACTTTCGAGGACTTTCGCAGCTTCTCGGATTTTTTCCAAGTTGGCCAGATCGAGCATCTCCTGGCCTTTGACCGCCTTTGATTGGCCTCCAGATTGGCCTCCAAGGTTTTAACGGCGGGCGTGACGCATACGTTCTTCCACCGCCCGCATGTACTTTGTCGTGGTTGTTTGGTGTGTCGCATCAGTTGCGGGTTTCGAGTTCCAGGTTAAAGATTCAGCTCCGTTAACAGCAGCGCATCCAGCCGCTGACTCGGGCGCGGATAGCTCGCGCGGAGCTGCTGCCGGAAAGTGGCATAGTCCGCGTCTTGGGCTTAGAGATACGCATCAATGGCCGCTCGATGGACCAGGTAATACGTAATGGCGCCATAAACCTGCTCTAATGTGAGCACGGGAAAACTCTCCGCCATGCTCTCGGGGGAGAGACCTTCCAGAAAGCGATAGACGACGGCATCGAGGGCGATGCGGCTCTCCCCAATCCAGTACCCGCCGTCCCGCATGGTAATATAGTCATCGCGCATAGCCTAATTGGGCCGAAGGCGAGTTAGTCAAGCTAGGAAAACACCGTGCCCAAAATAGGGCCTAATTCCCAAATGGGCTCGTCAACCAGGTCAAGGATGTCCCACTGAGTCCAAAGAGATCCATGCTCGTTATCTTTACTGACTTTCCCTGCGCGAGGTAAGGAAAGTAGTCCTTGCGACTGACCGCCGTGAAAGGATTTCAGTGGCAACGCCAAGCAAGTTACTTCTCGTCTCACTCGGCTGATACCAGCCAACCGTAATACGGTATCCGCGACGCCAAAAATCTTGACAGAGGAACGGAAGGCAACCTCGAACATCGGCTCATACCATCGCGACCACATCGAGTTGAATCACGGTCTTGCCACGCAGCGGCATGTCGACGACATGGCGCGAGGGGCGATCGTTTTCATTGGGGAACATTTTCACCCATTCTTTATTAACCAAGCTGCGGTATTTGATATCGCTCAAATACACGGTGATCTTACCGATGTTCTCCGTTTTGCCGCCGGCGGCTTCGATGATGTTTTTCATGTTGATGAAAGCCTGGGCGATCTGCTTCTCCGGATCAGCGGACTGCTCGGTTTGATCGGGCGCTCGACCCGAGATCACCGAGGGTAATATCAGATTGCCGAGCTTCGTGCAGATGGGGATCGGGTTGTCTCCATGCTTCGGCGCGTTGGTAACTTTAACGACTTCGCGGCGTGCCATACTGAGTTCCTCCTTAGTCTCATTGAATTTTTCTATGCAGGCCTAGCCCTGTCTTTGGCGTCTCAAATCGCAAGTCGCAGATGCCCTAGTCTTTGAAATCTGAAATTTGCACTCCGAGATTCCGAGCGTAAGCGAGGTCACCCCCGCCCTTGGTCCAGCGGCGCGAGGCGCAGCGATATGCCGTTTTTCTCCAGCTCTTTGTAATACTCTTCGCGTATCAATGAATCCTCTTGCTCGTAGGGAATCTTGTACCATTGCGCGAACGGATCTTTGCTCTGCGCCGTTCGCGCCGGGTCGTGCTTGAGGCCGCTGCCGTAGCGGATGCCGCCGCCGCGAAAGGCGAGCATGCGATAGCCGCCCTTGCCAGTGTTGAAATGCTGATGAAACTCGTTGAGACAGGGCGACACGACTGCGTAGGGCTTGGCCGGCACCTTGCGCCGGTTTTTCTCGTCGCCAGGCCAGAACAACAGCTCATAGCCATCGCCGTCGATGACGATGACATGAGCGCCGGGGCCATGGCGGTGCGCCGTCACATAAGTGCCCTCCGATGCTTCCATGACATGCATGCCCACCGAGCAGCTCGCCATGGACAAACGCATGATCGCGGTGCGGTTGCCCCGCTCCGGGTAAGGATCGAGCTTGAGAGTCTTGATGTTGGGAATGAAGTTTGTCTCATAAACGCGCAGGCTCCAAGCCTTGCCTTCGCTGGCGAAGAAATCATCCATATAATACGAGTAGCGGTCTTTGAACTGAAACTTACTATCAAAAACGAATTCCAGATTGTGATACTGGTTGATCGCCTGGGGCATGTTGGTGCCGAAAAGGATCTTGCAAGGCTCGTCGCTCGGGCGCCGCTGACCCGCGTAGCCAAGCGCTCGACGTTTTCGAGAAGGAGTTCAATGCCGAGACCTACAACAACATCGAAGATCTCTGTAAGAGCAAGAACATCGACGCGGTCTATATCGCTACGCCGCCGGAGATGCACGCCGAGCATACGCTGATCGCCGCCAAGCACGGCAAACATGTCATCGTTGAAAAACCAATGGCGCTCACCATCGACGATGCTGAGCGCATGAACGAGACCGCGGACAGATACAAGATCAAGCTTCTCTGCGGCCACACCCATAGCTTCGATGCGCCGGTGCGTAAGATGCGCGAGATCGTCAAGAGCGGCGAGCTAGGCCCGCTGCGCATGATCAACACCTGGAACTACAATGAGTTCATGTACCGCCCCTGGCCGACGCCAGAGCTGGTAACCAGCAATGGCTTGATCTTCAACCAAACGCCGCACCAGGTCGACGTCGTACGCTTGATCGGCGGAGGCAAAGTGAAGTCGGTCAGAGCCTGGACCGGAGCCTGGGACAAGATCCGACCCGGCGTTGGCGCCTATTCCTGCTTCATGGAATTTGACGGCGGCGTACCGGCGACGTTGGTCTACAACGGCTACGGCTTCTTCGACACCGCGGAGTTGATGTGGTGGACTGGCGAAGGCGGACAACCGCGCAACCCGGACACGAACGTTAAGATGCGCGCTAACCTGACCAAGATTGGCGGACCTAATGTCGACAAGGTGCTCGAAGAACAAAAAGAACAGATGCGTTATGGCCAACGCTCTGACAAATGGCCGTCGATCTGGCAAATCTGGGGCGCCGGACATGACGCCCCGGTGCATCACCAATCGTTTTTCGGCTTAACCGTGGTTTCCTGCGAAAAGGGCGACATGCGGCAATCCCAAGACGGCATTTACGTCTACGGCGAGGACACGAAATGGGAAGTGTCGCTGGAAAAAGTCATGCGCGGGCGGCAAGCGGAAGTGACTGAGCTCTATGAAGCTGTAAAAAACAATCGCCCGGTGTCACACGACGGCCGCTGGGGCCAAGCGACCTTAGAGGTCTGCCTGGCCATCGTCGAGTCGGGCAAGACCGGCAAAGAAATCATGATGAAGCACCAAACGGCGTCTTGGGAATAGCGCCGCTGCGCGGCTCTAAAGTTCCGAAATCGGCTCAAAGCTAAACAAATTTCGATTCTATGAACCATTGATTCATCGTCTTACGCTCGCGGAGGCGCGATGGCTAACTCCGGTCGTCTTAGGTTGCTAATCGGCTCTTTCCTGTTTGCGTCATGGCTCGGTGATGCGACGGCGGCGGTTCCCGCGGCCAATTGGCAGAGCGAGTGGGAAGCCACCGTTGAGGCGGCGAAGAAGGAAGGC